>NZ_WKCD01000242.1:0-8604 GCF_021606625.1 Pseudomonas sp. PA-4-8C | reverse complement strand
AAACCCGAGAATCGCCCAAGTGCAGGCGGTAAAGCTCATTTCGCACGGGTAAATGCCAGGACAGTGGCGACTCATTTCCACCATCTGATAGCGCAACAAGTTGTAGCCCAACAACACGCCCCACAACTCTTGCTCGATCATCTCTGGCGTCTTGCTGCGCAGCGTATAACTGCTGTTGAGCAGCGTCTGTTTCATCTCCCGAAATCCGAGTTCAATCTCCCATCGCTGGCTGTACAGATCGACGATTTCGTCGGATGGAAAGCGCAGCGGATCGGCCATCGACGTCAGGATCTGACACACCTTGCCCTTGACGGTTTTGCTCAGCAGTCGCGCGGTCAGCCGATCCGGCAATGGCATCAGCGCTCCGAACAGCAGGGCTATTGCGCCAGCCAAGCTGGTTGCGCTTGCGCGCAACGCGCCATGCCTGGTGCATCATGAAAAAGCACCCAACCGATGAAGATTGGGCTAAGTCATTGAAAAATATGGTCGGTACGGAGTGATTCGAACACTCTACCCCTAGCACCCCATGCCATTAACTTATGGATTTCACTGGACATCCACCCTCTGCTCCGAGGCCATCTTCCAGTTGAGCATTTAGCTGACAAAGTAAAGCCCTGACGGTTCATGGCCGTCAGGGCTTCTAATTTCTCAAGCATCTCAACATGGCGGAATGTATAATTATGATAGCAAGCTAACGATTAAATGTCGAGATTCTCAGCCACGATATCGTTTCGATTACAAATTTCAGCTAAGAAGCCACGGGTTCTGCATTTAGTTTCCCAGCCATTCCCTTAAGGCCCGGAACTCGTGACCGATCCTTTTCTATGCTCGTTGAGGAGAGGAGCTCTCGCCACTCTTCAAGGTAAAACACGCAGCCATGACAGCCTCATGGAAATTCGCTGACGTAACGGCCCCGATCGGCGTGCGGTCTTCCAGCATTCGGTGAGGATTCAGTAATGCTCGGTAAATCTCCCAGGAATCAGCGTCCTGCGAATGCTTCAGAACAGCCTGCACCAACCTATGTTTCAGGGGATCTAGGTGCCAATCTGGAACGCGCTGCCCCTGGTTACCCAGGCTCAGCGCAAGCACTTTTCTGGCCTGAATCTCGTAACTGATCCTCCGGCGTGATTTACCGGCCATCTCAGCGAACACCGCAGCCGGCAGGTTATGCGGGGCATTGAACATCTCCAGCATTTCCAGCCGCTCACGCTGAATATCCGAAAACTCAGGCATTGGTCCCGAAACAGCCGATATGCGCTGAACAGTCGCTGGCAGAGTTGGCATCGTGCTCCCTGACTTCGTCACCAGCAGGATGGGCGCAGGCGTCATTGCCGGGATCACTTCGTCAATACCATCCGCCAATTGCGGAACACTTTCTAGATGAACCGTGAGGTGCATGCTGGCTGACTCGATCTGGTTTTGCTCGAACAGGTTCAGCCGGTCGGCCCAGTCCTGCATCATGCGCCGCCGTTGCTCCACGTATTCGGCATGGTTGTACGCCGAGCTCACTTTGTCAGGATCAGAGTGCGAGAGCTGCGCATCGACCCAGGCCTTAGGGTAGCCAATTTCGTTGAGAGCGGTGGAAATGGTCCCCCTGATGCCATGACCTGTCAGTTGATCCTTGTACCCGATCCGTTTCAGCGCGGCGTTGAGTGTGTTTTCGCTGATGCGCTTTTTCAGATCACTGTAGTGAGTAAACAGGTATCGCTGCGCCGGCTTCACTTGATCGAGCAGGTGGCGAACGACCTCCATCGCCTGCACAGAGAGCGGCACGATGTAGGGCGGGATATCACCGGAACGCTTGCCTTCCTTGCGCAGTTCAAGCTGCAGCTGTTTTACCACTTCAGGGGGGATGATCCAGAGGCCCTTATCAAGGCGAAACTGATCCGGCGTCGCCAGTCGCAACTCCCCAGTGCGAACCCCTGTCAAAAGTAGCAACCGAAGGCCAAGCTGGGTCTGCAGCTTACCGGGATACTTGCGTAGTATCTGGAGCATGACCGGAAGTTCAGGCATGCGCAGAAATGGATTGTGACGCACAGGCGGCTGAGGCAACGCGACGACATCCAGATCGAACGCTGGGTTCAGCGGTAACCCAGGGACGATGATCAGTGCGTAACGGAACATCTGCCGGAACCAGGTACGGACCTTTTCGGCGGTAGTGAGCGCCTTTCTACGCTCGATCCTTGCAACGACTTCCAACAGGTCGGGGCGCTGGATCTCATAGATTGACCGCTTCCCAAGAACAGGAAGAACGTCTTTGGCAAAGATGCGCTGGATCTGTGAAAGCGTGCTCTGCCGTCCTTCCTTGAGAACGAGCCTACGATGCTCGACCCACTTGTCAAACACGGCCTTGAATGTGTTCTCGTCCGCGAGGCGGACGGACTGCCGCTTCTGCTTACGGTGTGCTCGGGGGTTGATGCCCTTGGCCAAAAGAGCTCGAGCTTCGTCGCGTAGGGCACGCGCTTCCCGGAGACTGACCTCAGGGTAAGTGCCCAGCGACATGCGTTTCTGCTTACCGGCCCAGTAGTAGCGGTAGTGCCACGACTTTCCGCCTTCAGGCGCCACCGCCAGGGACAGCCCATCAAGGTCGCCGAGGGTGTAGGGCTTTCCGGTTGCTTTTGCTTGCCGGACAGCCAGATCCGAGAGTGCCATGCTCTAGCTCCTGAACTCTTGGTCAGAACTAGATACTTGTCGCGCAGGCCTCGCTCCTCCAGCAACAATCCGGAAACCGTGACACCCGTATTGATGGACTTAAAAATGGACTTAAAAGTCGTGGCTGTCGGTGGTTTCCAGTGGAACTCGCTGGAACGAAAAAAGGACCCTAAGGTCCTGATTTCAGAGACCTACATAATTCCACGGAACTCTGTAGATCATAATTTGGAGCGGGAAACGAGACATTTACTAGGCGCGTAAGTCGTTGTTTCCCGAACACTTTCTTCGCCGAGGTGGCCAGCGAAGACCTTAATTGTAGCCTTGTTTTTCGTCCCCGGCAACAAGTTCGTCCAAAGAAATCCATCGACGTCCAAAGACGCACACTCCACGCACCAGACCCGCACCCCGCACATCGCCATCCGCGTGGACTCGAACTAGCACCCCATATCCCGTTCTCTGCTTCTGCATCTTTACCGCGATGCCGACTAGGCAGCAGGCTTCCGATGTCGGGGCAGTTCGGATGCCAACGTGGAAAGGCGCGCACCGCGCATCGCGGCGCCATCTGCGCAAGCCACGCCGGAAGAACGCACACCCTAGCCATGGTGCGTCGGCGCGCGATTCTTTATGGATATATCAGGATGCCGGGATGAGCATGACGGGAGCGCATTCGCTGCGTCCGGCTTGACGTTGGATGACGATTGCCATCCCCTTCGCACCCCTTGAGACCGTTGGCATATCAGGCCATACCCAGACGGTTTTGCAGGGGCCGCAACTTCTTACGACCCTGATAGCGTGAGCGTCACTGTCGAGCCTGCGTCCTGATGCTCGACCTTCTAGTCGATGAATTTTTACACATCGAGCACACGACGGCTACCAGTAGCGCCGACTGGTAAGAGGTACTCAAGCCCAATGACGAAGCCGCCCTCGGGGCTCGCTTCCTGCACAGACAACACACCGGCCATGAGGTCGGCGGCAAAGGAGTCGGCCATGTAGTTCTTCTCCTGGAAGGAGACGGAGCATGCAAGAGAACAAGAATGATGCACCCACATCAAAGGTGTTCTATCGCCCGATCGAAGCGTCCATCCGCTGGGCCGGGCTGCTGCGGTACGAGCAGGTGATTCTGGCCTCGATTTCGTCGCCCCGGAACCTGCCACTTTCGCTGGACTGCCCACGCTGGGGCGAACTGCGGCTGTACACCGAACGCATCTATGACGGCATCCTCAATGGGGAGCTGCCCTTCGGGCAGGACGGCATCACGACGCACGACACCGAACTGATCGACTCTCTCGATCTCACCGTCCGCCATGTCGATCTAAAGCGCTGGATGCGCCAGCAATACCCCGAACAGCGACCAGGCTTTCTCTTCTCCCGCAGCGAGCGCATCACCCATCCCTTCATCTCGCTAGAGACTGGGCAAGCCATGCTGGTTGAGCAGCTCGCCCTGAAATCCGCCTTGGAACAGTCCAAGCGCCAACTTCGCGAGCTGCAGGACAAGCACGACGCGCTGCTCAAGCAGTCCACGGTGATTCCCGCCTGCGCGCAGTGCCCGATCAGCGATCGGGCCGAGGCCACCTACCTGAACATCATCGGGGGCATGCTGGAGCTGATGCTCGGCCAGTCGCCCTCGGGCATGCCGTACTCCAGCTTCAAGACGCAGGAGGCCGTGGTCAGCGCACTGGTCGCCCATCACCACGGCGTCATGGGGATCGCCGAGCGGACGTTGAACGGAAAGTTCGCCACGGCCAGACGCCGGCTGCATAGCGCCACGCTCTGAGGATTGCCAGCTTGTATGTGCAGTCGCGGAGATTGCATTTGCAATGTCTTTCCGCAGCCGTGTCTATTGAATAGAGGTCACGCCAACAAACGCCACTGAGCGTTCAGGAGTGACCGCCATGTCGCAAACACCTGTACTGCCGCCGAACGAGCGCCGTATCCTGCGCCTTGATGAAGTCGAAGCCAAGTCCGGCTTCAAGCGCGCCCACATCTACAACCTGATGAAGAAGCGCCAGTTCCCGCAGGCGCTGCGCCTGGGTGTGCGCGCCGTCGGCTGGGATTCCATCGAAATCGATCAGTGGATCGCCGAGCGCGTCAACAACCGGGCCTGACCCGTTCTCCCGCGGACCTTCCATCCTCACACGGAGAACGCCATGCAGGTTGTATCCATCATTTCAACGAAAGGTGGCGTCGGCAAGACCACCACGGCCGCGAACCTGGGCGGGCTCGTCGCCGACGCGGGGCTGCGCGTGCTGCTGCTCGATCTCGACGTGCAGCCCACCTTGTCGTCCTACTACGAACTAGGACACCGCGCGCCTGGCGGCATCTATGAACTGCTGGCCTTCAACGAGCGTGACCTCGGCCAGCTCGTGTCCCGCACAATCATTTCGGGCCTGGACCTGGTGCTGTCCAACGACCACCGGGGCGAGTTGAACACCTTGCTGCTGCACGCGCCGGATGGACGCCTGCGGCTACGGCACCTGCTGCCGGTCCTGGCCCCCTTCTATGACCTGGTGCTGATCGACACCCAGGGCGCGCGCTCGGTGCTGCTGGAGATGGCGGTGCTCGCTTCCGATCTCGCGCTGTCACCCGTGACCCCGGAAATCCTCGCCGCCCGCGAGCTGCGGCGCGGCACCATGCAGTTGCTGGAGGACATCGCACCGTACCGGCACCTCGGCATCGAGCCGCCACCGCTGCACCTGCTCATCAACCGCGTCCACCCCTTGTCGGCGAACGCCCGGCTGATCCAACAGGCCTTGCGCGACCTGTTCCAGGACCACGCCGGCATCCGCGTGCTGACCACCGACGTGCCGGCCATCGAAGCCTATCCGCGCGCCGCGACGCGCGGCCTACCAGTGCATCGGGTCGAATACCGCCAACCACCGGGCAGAGTCGCCCCCGCCGCGCTCGACACCATGCGCGGCCTCGCCGGCGAGCTGTTCCCGCAGTGGCAACACCGATTTGCCGCGGTGTCCGGCCGTTCGCCAGTCCCTCTTGATACCGGGAGGCCCCATGGCGAACGCACATGAACTGGCCCGAGGGCACAAACGGCTGCGCGCCCTGATCGAGTTCGCTGTCGGTGAAGGCTGGCACGTCAAGCGCACGCCGGGCGGCCACCTCAAATTCACCAAGGCAGGCTGTGCCGCGATCTACACCAGTTCGACGGCCAGCGACCACCGGGCTGCCCTCAACGCCCGTGCGCAGATCCGCCGCGCCGAGCGCGAGGCCCGATCCCAAGCGCAGGGAGGCAGCCATGGCTGAGATCACCTCCCAGCAAATGGCAGGCAAGCTGCTCGCGGCCGGGTTCGAGCGCAGCGGCCCGGCCGCGTCGGCCTTGAGCGACCCGATCGCCGACACACCCATGGTCGTGACCCTGGACCAGTTACGCCCCTACGACCATGACCCGCGCAAGAAGCGCAATCCGGCCTATGAGGAAATCAAGGCATCCATCCGCGAGCGTGGTCTGGATGCGGCACCGGCCATCACCCGACGGCCTGGCGAGGGCCACTACATCATCCGCAACGGCGGCAACACGCGGCTGGCGATCCTGCGCGAACTGTGGTCGGAGACCAAGGACGAGCAGTTTTTCCGCATATCGTGCCTGTTCCGGCCGTGGCCCAGCTGCGGCGAAGTCGTCATGCTGACCGGCCACCTAGCCGAGAACGAACTGCGCGGCGGCCTCACCTTCATCGAGCGCGCCCTCGGCGTCGAGAAGGCGCGCGAGTTCTACGAGCAGGAAAGCGGCGCCGCCCTGAGCCAGTCCGAACTGGCCCGCCGCCTGGCCGCCGATGGCTTCCCGGTCCAGCAGTCGCACATCAGCCGCATGAACGACGCGGTGCGCTACCTCCTGCCGGCGATCCCCGCCGTGCTCTATGGCGGCCTCGGCCGCCACCAGGTCGAACGCCTGTCGGTCATGCGCAAGGCCTGCATGTTCGCGTGGGAACGCTACGCCAAGGGCCGCACGCTGGTCCAGGACTTCGACGAGTTCTTTCAAGAAGTCTTGTCGCAGTTTGATGTACAGGCCGACGAGTTCTCCGCGCAGCGCGTACAGGACGAGCTGATCGGTCAGATGGCCGAGCTGCTGGGCGTCGATTACGACGTGCTCGCGCTGGACATGACCGAATCCGAGAGCCGCCAGCGCGCCCTGGTCAGCGATCCGACGCCATCCTCGACACCGCCCGCCTTGCCGGAGCCTGGGGTTATCGGGCGCCCACCTGCCAACGCCTCTCCGCCCACCACAGGGCCAGCATCGGCAGCGCAGCCTGCAGGCCCTGCGTCTCCCACCTCAACGCGCGAGAGCGACGCAGATGCCAACGAGGCGGGCACGGCCAGTCCGACAGCGAACGACCACCTGCTTCAGAAGCACATCGTCTCACCGGCGCCAACGACCGAACGGCTCCAGTCCATCCAGCGCATGGTCGCCGACCAGTTGGGCGATGCGCTGCCGCCCGACTTCTCGGCGAACGTCTTGCAGTCCATCCCCGTGCAGGCCGGCGGGCTCTATCCGATCTCTGATGTCTGGTACATCGACGCGAGCCTGGACACGCCCGAGCGCCTGCGCATCCACGTCGCGCAGTTCGCCCGCGAGATCGCGGGCGAGGCCCGCCTGGACGAGTGCATCGATGACCGTCCAGACGGCATCGGTTTCGCCTGCCGTACCCACGCCCAAGACCCGGGGCCGCTGGGCCGTGCCGTCCTGGCGCTGCTGGCATGCCTGGCCGGTCAGCAGCCCGCCGACGTCGGCTTGGATAACAGGCAATTCGTCATCGACCTGTCGGCGCTGCTGCACGGAAAAGGCGACGCAACCCGGCGACTGAGCGACACCGCACTGGTCAAGCTGTTCCGGCTGCTGCGGCTGGCCCGCCGTCTGCTCGACCTGAACGCCGGCGCTGCGGACCCTGGAAAGTGACCGAGGGAGGCCAGCATGTCCGCACCACACCCACTCAACCAGGCCGTCATCGCCCAGGCCCTCTATGACCTGCGCAATGGGCAACTGCGCCGCTGCAAGCTGATGGGGTTTGGCGAGGAAGAGCTGGACGCCCTCAAGCATCCCGCGCTGATCAGCGTGCTGGCCAACGCCAACGTCTCGTGGTGCTCGGTGACGGTCAACCGCGAAGTGCTCCGTCGTCTGCTCAGGCAGGCGCAGGATGTGGAGAAGGAGATCGCCACGGTCGATCGCATGCTGCGCCTCGGCGCGAGCACCGAAATGGTCAGCCGCTTCTACGGCCTGACCCACCAGGAAGTGGCGCTTCGCCGCGAAATCCTCGGCCTGCCCAAGCGCAAGGGTCGCCATCCCGTGCTGGACGAGAAGCAGGACACGGAGCTGTGGCGGCAATGGAAGGCCGTGACCAGCAGCAGGAACGTCGATCTCGAAGACGAGACCTCCATCCTCGATGCCGCCATGGACTTGGCCGAAGGCATGTCGCTGCCTCTGTCGGTGGTCTGGGCCTCGATCAAGAGCTGGGTCGATCAAGGATTGGGTTGACCATGGCCGTGGACGACACCGCACCACGTCGTGGCCCCATCGCACTCGCAGACCTGTTCGACGCTGCGCTGAAAGACCTTGTGCCCAAGCCCAACGCCGACGCGCCCCCGCCCACACCCACGCCTGTCGCGATGCCCACGGGCCCGGCGTCTGGCGATGCCTTCCTGTTCAGCGGCAACCGACACGAGACCGTACCGCGACGGCTGTTCCTCGACCGTCGCCTGACGCCACTGGAGCGCAACGCCTGGCAGGTCTTCCGGCTGATGCTCAATGACGATGGCGTGACGGCGTTCCCGACGTATGAACAGGTTCGGCCTTGGCTGGCGTCGATGCCCTGCGCCGGGCAGGCCTCGCACGAAACCGTGGCGCGAGCCCTGACGCTGCTGCGGCTGACCCGATGGCTGAGCCTGGTGCGGCGACGGCGCGATGCCAAGACCGGCCGCATCCTCGGCAATCTCTATGTCCTGCACGAC
>NZ_WKCD01000241.1:0-8664 GCF_021606625.1 Pseudomonas sp. PA-4-8C | reverse complement strand
TCGAAAAACTCCCGTACAGACTTGGCTTGCTTCTCGGGCAGCGCCTGGCGCATGTCGAGCCAGTCAGCCTTGATGACGCCTTCCAGCGAACCGAACTTGTCCGCGAGCTTCTGCGCAGCACCTGGCCCCACCGACGGCACGTGCAGCTTGTCGAGCAAACCGCCCAAGGTGGTGCTGGCGGCGAATTCGGCGCTGAGTTCGCCTTGCTCCTGCAATTGCAGGCCGCATTCGTCCGGCGACAACAGCGCGCCAATCACCTGCTGGTTGTGGCCGTCTTCAAAGAAGCTATGGATCTCATGGGCCACTTCCAGCCCGACATCCGGCAAGTACGTCAGCACCTCTGGCAACGCCTTTTGAACACGCTCCAGAGACGCCAGCGAGCGCGCCAGGACCTTGGCCGTCTCCTCGCCCACGTCGGGAATGCCCAAGGCGTAGATAAAACGTGCCAGGGTCGGGGTCTTGCTGTTTTCGATGGCGCTGATCAGCTTCTTGCTGGAGATATCGGCAAAGCCTTCCAGGTCGATGATCTGTTCGTACTTGAGCTTGTAGAGATCGGCCGGCGAACCGATGAGCTTTTCATCCACCAGTTGCTCGATGGTCTTGTCGCCCAGGCCGTCGATGTCCATGGCCCGGCGCGAGACGAAATGAATGATTGCCTGCTTGAGCTGCGCGCCGCAGGCCAGGCGCCCGACGCAACGGTACACTGCGCCTTCGCTGACGGTTTCCTTGCCCTTGCTACGCTTGACCAGTTGCGTGCGCTCCACATGGGAACCGCACACCGGGCAATTCTGCGGGATCTGCACGGCGCGGGCGTTTTCCGGGCGGCGCTCAGTGACCACCGAGACCACCTGCGGAATCACATCACCGGCGCGGCGGATGATCACGGTGTCACCGATCATCAGCCCCAGGCGTGCCACTTCGTCCATGTTGTGCAGGGTGGCATTGGACACGGTCACGCCAGCCACTTTGACCGGTTTGAGGCGCGCCACCGGCGTCACCGCACCGGTGCGGCCAACCTGGAATTCCACGTCGAGCAGCTCGGTGAGTTCTTCCATGGCCGGGAATTTGTGCGCGATCGCCCAGCGCGGCTCGCGGGCACGGAAGCCCAGTTCGCGCTGGTAGGCAATGCTGTTGACCTTGAACACCACGCCGTCGATTTCATAGCCCAGCGCATTGCGGCGCTCGCCGATGTCGCGGTAGTAGTCCAGGCACTCCTGGATGCCCTTGGCCAGCTTCAATTCGTGGCTGATCGGCATGCCCCACTGCTGCAACTGCTTGAGGTTGCCGATATGGGTGTCGCTGATATCCGCGGTCACTTGGCCGATGCCATAACAGCAGAATTCCAGCGGGCGACTGGCGGTGATCTTCGAGTCCAATTGGCGCAGGCTGCCTGCTGCGGCGTTGCGGGGGTTGGCGAAGGTCTTGCCGCCCACTTCCAGTTGCGAGGCGTTCAATCGCTCGAAACCGGCCTTGGACATGAACACTTCACCGCGCACTTCCAGGGTGGCCGGCCAGCCCGTGCCGTGCAGTTTCAGAGGGATATTGCGCACGGTGCGCACGTTGACGCTGATGTCCTCGCCGGTGGTGCCATCACCGCGGGTGGCACCGCGCACCAACTCGCCATTCTGGTACAGCAGGCTGACCGCCAGGCCGTCCAGCTTCGGCTCGCAGCTGTATTCCACCGCCGCGCCAGCGCCAAACAGATCGCCCACCGGCAGATCAAGACCCTCGGTGACCCGGCGATCAAACTCCAGCATGGTGGTTTCATCAAAGGCGTTGCCCAGGCTGAGCATCGGGATCTCGTGCTTGACCTGGGTGAACGCCGACAGCGCCGCACTGCCGACCCGCTGCGTTGGCGAATCACGCGTTACCAGTTCCGGGTGCTCGGCCTCCAGGGCCTTGAGCTCGTGGAACAGGCGGTCGTACTCGGCGTCCGGAATGCTCGGCTCGTCGAGGACGTGGTAGCGGTAGTTGTGCTGATCCAGTTCAGCGCGCAGTTCGAGGATGCGGGTATGGGCGGCGGTCATGGGTGTTCTCTCATAAAGCAAAAGAGCAGCCGAAGCTGCTCAATATGTTAGTGCACGGATTCTACAGACAACGCTTAAGATCGAACCTCAGCGTTTCTGTGTCAGGGCGCGACGCTCGAACTCGACGATGCGCTGACGGTAGTGTTCGATGGTCTGGGCGGTCAGCACGCTGCGTTGGTCGTCCTTGAGCTCGCCGTTGAGTTCCTGGGACAGCTTGCGGGCCGCGGCCACCATCACGTCGAACGCTTGTTTGGGGTGACGCGGGCCTGGCAGGCCAAGGAAGAAACTCACCGCCGGGGTGCTGAACAGGTCGATATCGTCCAGATCGAAGGTGCCCGGCTTGACCGCGTTGGCCATGGAGAACAGCACTTCGCCGTTACCGGCCATGCTTTCGTGACGATGGAAGATATCCATCTCGCCAAAACGCAGGCCGCTTTCGAGGATGTTCTGCAAGAGTGCCGGGCCTTTGAAACCGCCGGCGTCGCGGCAGATCACGCTGATCACCAGCACTTCTTCGGCCGCCGGCTGATCGTTCACCGATTGGCGTACCGCGCTCTTGCTGGACGTCTCATCCGGGAAATCATCATCGCGGCTGCTGAAGCTCGGGCCATCATCGACGTCGAGGTTCAGGTCGCCCTGATGCGGCTCGGCAACCGCCGCGCTACCGCGCTTGCCACGCTTGGACGACGGCTCACGGGCTTCACGCAGCGGCGCGCTCATCGACGGCAGGTCGTGCTCGTCCAGTTGCGGCTCTTTGTGGGTATCCAGCACACGGGGCGGCCCCAGCAGCTCAGCGGCGCCGTCGTCGTCAGGCAAGTTGGACAGGTTTCGGTCCAGACGGAACTTGAGCTTGCCCTTGCCACCGCGCATGCGGCGCCAGCCATCAAAAAGAATACCGGCAATGACAATAATGCCGATGACGATCAGCCACTCGCGCAGACCGATTTCCATGTAATCCCGTGCCTCTAATAAAAAATGCTGAAAAATAAGGGGTTTAGCACCGTGCAAACCGCTTTAAAACGTGGCGCCAACTCTATGTTCTGACTGACGTTTTGCCCACGCACACGAAAAATTGACATTAAACTAGCACGACCAAAGATAACTTTACACCGTCTGTCAAAATGCCTTGAACAAATATGTCCATTTGCCACTTTCCCCAGACCGGTAAATCGCCCTACGCCGCACTGTAAACTCTCTCTCCGGCATGGCTCAGGATTCCACCATCGCCATCGCCTCTTCCACATCCACCGCGACCAATCGCGAACATCCCGGTTCATGCATCGTCACGCCCATCAACTGGTCGGCCATTTCCATGGCGATCTTGTTGTGGGTGATATAGATGAACTGCACGGTCTGGGACATCTCTTTAACCAACCGAGCGTAGCGTCCAACGTTAGCGTCATCCAGCGGCGCGTCAACTTCGTCGAGCATGCAGAACGGCGCCGGGTTCAACTTGAAGATGGCAAATACCAGGGCCAATGCGGTCAGGGCTTTTTCGCCGCCGGACAACAAATGGATGGTGCTGTTCTTCTTGCCCGGAGGCCGCGCCATGATCGTTACCCCTGTATCGAGTAGATCTTCGCCCGTCAGTTCCAAGTAGGCGCTGCCACCACCGAAAACTTTTGGGAATAACGCCTGTAAACCGCCATTAATCTGATCAAAGGTATCTTTGAAGCGGTTACGGGTTTCCTTGTCGATCTTGCGGATCACGTTTTCCAACGTGTCCAGGGCTTCAACCAGATCGGCGTCCTGGGCATCCAGATAACGTTTACGCTCGGACTGCTGCTGGTACTCATCGATAGCGGCGAGGTTGATCGCGCCCAGGCGTTGAATACGTGCGGCAATCCGTTCAAGCTCTTCTTCGGCGTCTTTCTCGTTGGCCTGGGCGGTCAGGGTGTTGAGCACGCCGTGCAGGTCATAGCCATCTTCCAGCAATTGGTCTTGCAAGGTCTTGCGCCGCACGCTGAGGGCTTGCCATTCCATGCGCTGTTGTTCGAGCTGGCCGCGGATCAACTGGGATTGCTGCTCGGCCATGGTGCGGCGCTTTTCGGCGTCGCGCAGTTCACGGTCGGCGTCTTCCAGGGCGATCTGAGCGGTCTTGAGCTCCACGTCGACGGTCATGCGCTTGTCGAGCAATTCCTCAAGCTTGAGGCGCAGCTCTTCCAGCGGCGCCTCGCCCTCCTCCAGGTTGAGGCTCAGTTGCTCGCGCTTTTCGGTCAGGCGTTCGGACTGCATCTCCAGGCGCTCAAGAGCCTGGCGCGTGGAATCATGCTGGGCGCGCAACGAGCCCAGGCGTACGGCCAACTGATGGGCGTGGTCCTTGTGCTGCCGGGCTTCCTGGCGCACGCGGTCAAGGCGCTCACGCAGGCTGTCGCGCTGGGCCAACAGCAATTCGCGCTGTTCGGTGTCCAGGGCCATGCTGTCGAGGGCCTCCTGCAAGTGCAGGCGCGCTTCACCGATCTGTTCATGTTCCAGGGCGCGCTGTTCGCCCATTTCGGCCACTTCCTCGTCAAGACGGGTGCGGCGCAGGGTCAATTGCTCGACCTTGGCCCTGCTCGCAGACAACTGGGCCTTCAACTCGCCTTGCTGGCGCGCTTCGTCCTGCAACAGCCGACGCAGGTGTTCGCGGCCGGTTTCCTGCTGGCGCTGGGTAGCGCGCAGGGTTTGCAGTTCGGTTTCCAGGCTTTCCAGGGTGGCTTCGCGTTCTTCACGCTCGGCGCTCAGGTTGACGATTTCCTGGCCACGGGCCAATACACCACTTTCCGCTTCACTGGCGCGACGCACCCGCAGGAAGTGGCGGCCGACCCAATAGCCATCGCGGCTGATCAGGCTTTCGCCGGCCGCCAACTGCCCGCGTTGGGCCAGGGCTTGCTCAAGAGACTCCACCGGCCTGACCTGACCCAGCCAGGGCGACAGATCTATCGCCGCCTCGACCTTGTCCAGCAAGCTGCCCGGCACCCGCGCACCATCAGCCGCTGGGCTGAGCAGGCGCAGGTCACCCTGGGCAAAACCGGCCAGGTCGAAGCCGCCGAAATCATCCACCAGCACCGCTTGCAGATCGGCGCCCAGTACGGTTTCCACCGCCAACTCCCAGCCGGCTTCGACTTTCAAGCCTTCAGCCAGGCGCGGGCGCTCGGCCAAATGCTGGTCGCGCAGCCATTCGGCGGTGCCGGTGCCGGGGTCGAGCGCGGCTTGCTGCAAGGCCTCCAGCGAAGCCAACCGACCATTGAGGCGCTGCAAATCGCCTTGGGCCTGCTGCTGCGCCTGGGTCGCGGTGTGCAATTGCTGGCGCAGTTGCTCCAGGCGCTCCACTTGCTGTTCTTCGCTGGCCTCCAGCTCCTCCAGGGTCATTTCGCTTTCGGCCAGTTGCTCGCTCAACTGCATGATTGCCGCGTCTTCCGGGTCGGCAGCGAGCAGTACGCGCTCTTCCTGCAGCCGGCGCTGGCGCTCGGCCAGGCGTTCCATGCTGGTTTCCAACTGCTGGATGCGCGACTGCTGCACCTCGGCCTGGCGGCGTGGCTCGGCGGAACGCAGGTTGAAGGCGTCCCACTGCTCCTGCCAACCGTGCATGGTGGTTTCGGATTCTTCCAGGGCCGCGGCGGCTTCTTCGGCGGCGGCGCTGGTGATTTCCTGCTCGGGGGTGAGCATGTCCAGCTCTTCGCCCAGGGTCAGCAGCAAGGTGCGGTCATGGCCCAGGTGCGATTCGGTTTCCAGGCGCGCGCGCTCGGCTTCCTTCAAGTCATCCTGCAACTGGCGCAAACGCTGCTGGCCGTGCTGGATGCTCTGCTCGACCCGAGCAATGTCACCGCCCACCGAATAGAAGCGACCCTGCACCAGATTGAAGCGTTCGGACAACTCATGGTGGCCGTCACGCAGGCGTTCAATGCTGGCGTCGGCATTACGCTGCTCGGCCACCAGCGCTTCAAAGCTGACTTCCTGGGTGCCAATAATCGCTTCGCGCTGGCCCACCTGATCATTCAATGCCTGCCAGCGCAGGGCCGACAGTTGCGCCTTGAGCTGGCGCTCCTCGCCCTTGTATTCCTGATACTTCTCGGCGGCCTGGGCCTGGCGGTGCAGGCGTTCGAGCTGGCGCTCCAGCTCTTCGCGCAGGTCGGTGAGGCGGGCGAGGTTTTCGTGGGTGCGGCGGATACGGTTTTCAGTCTCGCGGCGGCGCTCCTTGTACTTGGAGATGCCGGCCGCTTCTTCGATAAAGTTACGCAGGTCTTCGGGCTTGGCTTCGATCAGCTTGGAGATCATGCCCTGCTCGATGATCGAGTAGCTGCGCGGGCCCAGGCCGGTGCCGAGGAAGATATCGGTGATATCGCGACGGCGACACTTGGTGCCGTTGAGGAAGTAACTGTTCTGACTGTCGCGCGTGACTTTACGGCGGATGGAAATCTCCGCGTAAGCCGCGTATTCGCCGATCAGGGTGCCGTCGGAGTTATCGAATACCAGCTCGATACTGGCCTGGCTCACCGGCTTGCGGCTGGTGGAGCCGTTGAAGATGACGTCGGTCATCGACTCGCCGCGCAGGTTTTTCGCCGAGCTCTCGCCCATCACCCAACGCACGGCGTCGATGATGTTCGACTTGCCGCAGCCATTGGGCCCCACCACCGCCGCCATGTTGCTGGGAAAGTTGACGGTGGTAGGGTCGACGAAGGATTTGAACCCCGCCAACTTGATGCACTTGAGCCGCACGCTTAGGCGTCCGCCAAGGCTGCGATGACCAGCGAACTGCTGCGCTGGCAATAGGCTGTGAGTACCAGGCGAATCTGCGCCAGGTCACGGGCCAGTACCGCGGCGAGCAATTGCGCGAACAGCGCCTGGAACTCGCTCATGGACGCCTTGCGCTGATCCAGGGCCAGGTAATAAGCGCGGTTCATCGCCGGTTGCAGGTTTTCGACGGTTTCCTGCAAATACGGGTTGTTGGCGAAGGGGTACGCGGCGCGCATCACGTTGAAGCTTTCTTCGACGAACGCGCGGATGTCCTCGCGCTCCAGGCTCAATTGAAGGCGTTGCTGGATCTGCAGAAACGGCGCCATGTCGGCCTGGGTCTGCCAGCCTTCGGCAACCGCATTGCCGAGCAGGATGTACATCTCGCCCATCAACGTACACAGGCTCTGCACCTTGTGCGCGGTGAGTTCGGTGACGTGGGCGCCACGGCGCGGCAGGATCGCGATCAGATGGCGGCGCTCAAGGATCAGCAAAGCTTCGCGCACGGAACCACGGCTGACGTTGAGCGCCAGCGTGACCTTCTGTTCCTGGATCCGCTCCCCAGGCTTGAGATCGCCGCGAATGATACGTTCGGCGAGGTGGTGAGCAATTTGCTCGGCGAGACTGTCCGGCGCCTTGAACGTCATGTTTTCCCTTCAAAATCTGCTATCGGTACAAGCGCGGCAGTGTAGCGCATTGGCCCGCTGATGGCGCTACGCCCACCGTGGCGAATTTGGCACGAAATAAGCAACGTTGAAAGCCTGTAAGCCGCCAAAAACGCCGGTTCCAGAAGACTGGACCATAATTGAAAGTGTTGCGACCGCATTTTCTTGACCCTTAGGTCAGAAAACAATTGACCGAAAAGTCAGACATGACTAGATTCGGCGCAAAGCGGTTAACAACAATAATGAGTCTGCGAGGCCTTCCGTGATCCAGTTTTTACTTAACCAGGAACTCCGTAGCGAGCACGCCCTGGACCCCAACCTGACCGTGCTCAATTATCTGCGCGAGCATGTGGGCAAACCCGGTACCAAGGAAGGCTGCGCCAGCGGCGACTGTGGCGCGTGCACCGTGGTGGTCGGCGAGTTGCACACCGACGAGCAAGGCGCCGAGCAGATTCGTTATCGCAGCCTCAATTCCTGCCTGACGTTCGTGTCGTCACTGCACGGCAAACAACTGATCAGCGTCGAAGACCTCAAGCACCAGGGCCAACTGCACAGCGTGCAACAGGCCATGGTCGAGTGCCACGGTTCGCAGTGCGGCTTTTGCACCCCAGGTTTTGTGATGTCGCTGTTTGCCCTGCAAAAAAACAGCGACGCCCCCGACAGCCAGAAAGCCCATGAAGCCCTGGCCGGCAACCTGTGCCGCTGCACCGGTTATCGCCCGATCCTCGCCGCTGCCGAACAGGCCTGCTGCAACAAACCCAAGGATCAATTCGACAGCCGCCAGGCTGAAACCATCGCCCGCCTCAAGGCCATCGCGCCGACCCAGACCGGTGAACTCAACAGCGGTGACAAGCGCTGCCTGGTGCCGCTGACCGTCGCCGACCTGGCCGACCTCTATGACGCCTACCCGCAGGCCCGCCTGCTGGCCGGTGGCACTGACCTGGCGCTGGAAGTCACCCAGTTCCACCGCACCCTCCCGGTGATGATCTACGTGGGCAACATTGAAGCCATGAAACGCATCGAGCAGTTCGACGACCGCCTGGAAATCGGCGCAGCCACCGCCCTCTCCGACTGCTACGCCGCGCTGCACCACGAATACCCGGACTTCGGCGAACTGCTGCACCGCTTCGCCTCCCTGCAAATTCGCAACCAAGGCACCCTGGGCGGCAATATCGGCAACGCTTCGCCCATTGGTGACTCGCCGCCGCTGCTGATTGCCCTAGGCGCGCAGATCGTACTGTGCAAGGGCAACACCCGCC
>NZ_WKCD01000240.1:0-8689 GCF_021606625.1 Pseudomonas sp. PA-4-8C | reverse complement strand
GTCTTCGATCATGTAATGCAAGCGGTCCAGCGGGTATTCCGGGTCCAGCGGTACATAGGCGCCGCCGGCCTTGAGGATCGCCAGCAGGCCGATGACCATTTCCAACGAACGCGGCAGCGCCAGGCCCACGCGCACCTGCGGGCCCACCCCACGCTCGCGTAGCATCCAGGCCAGGCGGTTGGCGCGCTCATCCAGTTGTGCATACGTGAGGGTCACACCGGCAAAGGTCAGCGCCGGGGCATCCGGCCGCTGGCTGGCCTGCTGGCTGAACAGCTGATGGATGCACTGGTCGAGGCGATGCGCGCCCTTCTCCACCCCCAGGCTGTCTTGCAAGGCGCGTTGCTCATCCGCGCTCAGCAACGGCAATTCGCTGAGGCGCTGGCCGGGATCGGCGATCAACGCTTCGAGCAGGTTGCACCAATGCGCGGCCATGCGTGCAATGCGCGGCTCGTCGAACAGGTCGGTGCTGTAGGTCAGGCAGCAACCCAGGCGATGGTCGAGGTCGGTGACTTCCAGGTTGAGGTCGAACTTGGTCGCCCGCGCATCGTTGGCCAGGTACTCCACGGTCATGCCGGCCAGTTGGCGGCTTTGCTGGAATTCCCAGCGCTGCACGTTGCACATCACCTGGAACAACGGGTTGTACGCCGCGCTGCGCGGTGGTTGCAGAGCTTCCACCAGGTGGTCGAACGGCAGGTCCTGATGGGACTGGCCTTCGATCACGGTATGGCGCACCTGCTCGAACAACTCGCTGACCTGCATCTGCCCAGTGAGCTGGCAACGCAGCACCTGGGTATTGAGGAACGCGCCAATCAAGCCTTCGCTTTCCGGGCGGATACGGTTGGCCACGGGCGCGCCGATACGCAGGTCGGTCTGGCCGCTGTAGCGGTAGAGCAACACCGCCAGGGTCGCGGTCATGGTCATGAACAGCGTGAGGCCCTGTTGCGCGTTGAAGGCACGCACACGGGCGGCCAGCTCATCGCTCAAATCAAAGCGGTACAGCTCGCCCCGGTGGCTTTGCACCGGTGGGCGTGGACGGTCGCCGGGCAGTTCCAGCAACGGGTGTTCGTTGCCCAGTTGCGCGGTCCAGTAGTCCAGCTGGCGCTGGCGCTCACCGGCTTCCATCCACCGGCGTTGCCACACGCTGTAGTCGAGGTACTGCACCGGCAACGCGGGCAGCGGCGAGTCGCGCTCGTCGATAAAGGCTTCATACAGGGCGCTGAGTTCACGGGCAAAGATGTCCATGGCCCAGCCTTCGGTGACGATATGGTGCAGGGTCAGCACCAGGTAATGCTCTTGCTCGCCAGCCTTGACCACGCAGGCGCGCAACAGCGGCCCGGTTTCCAGGTTGAACGGCGTGTGCGCCTCGACATCGGCCAGTTGCTGCAAACGCTGCTGGCGCTGCAGCTCATCCAATGCGCAGAAATCCTGCCAGCCCATGCGCACAGTGGTCTGCGCCGAGACCTTCTGACAGGCCACACCGTCAACGCTTGGGAAAGTGGTGCGCAGGGTTTCATGACGCATGATCAAGGCTTGCAAGGCTGCCTCGAAACGCCCCACATCCAGTACCCCGCGCAGGCGCGCCATGCCGCCGACGTTATAGGCCGGGCTGTCCGGTTCCATCTGCCAGAGGAACCACATGCGCTGCTGGGAATAGGACAAGGGGACCGGCTGGCTGCGGTCGACTTTGGCGATGGCAGTCTGTTGGTTGCGCTGGCCCGCCGCCTGGATCAGCCCGACCTGCTCGGCAAAATCGCCCAGCTCGCTGGCTTCGAACAGGGTGCGCAGCGGCAGCTCGACGTCACAGGTCTGGCGGGTGCGAGAGATGATTTGCGTGGCCAGCAACGAGTGCCCGCCCAGTGCGAAAAAGTCATCGCGCAGGCCAATGCGTGGCAGGCCCAGCACCTCGCGCCAGATCGCGGCGATTTGCAGCTGCAAGACTGTGTGCGGTTCGACGTGTTCGCGGGTTTGCCATACCGGCTCTGGCAAGGCACGCCGGTCGAGCTTGCCACTGGGGCTCAGGGGCATGGCATCCAGGCGCATCAGCAGCGCAGGCACCATGTACTCCGGCAACTCGGCGGCCAGGGCGGTTTTGACCGTTTGCTCATCCAGTTCGGTGTCGGCGGTGTAGTAGCCGATCAACTGGGCATCACGCACCAGCACCACGGCTTGGGCGATGCCTGCGAGGGCCAGCAGGCGCGCTTCGATTTCTTCCGGTTCCACACGGAAACCGCGCAGCTTGACCTGCTGATCGAGGCGCCCGAGGTATTCGAGGACGCCATCGGCGTTCCAGCGCGCACGGTCACCGGTGCGATACAAGCGGGTGCCCGCCGCGCCCAGCGGGTCGGCGACAAAACGTTCGGCCGTCAGCCCGGCACGGCCCAGGTAACCCCGCGCCAGGCCGATACCGCCGATGCACAGTTCGCCCGGCACACCGGCCGGCAGCGGGTTGAGCTGCTCGTCCAGTACGCGGCAAATCACATTGCCCAATGGCCGGCCAATCGGCGAGCGCTCGCCATCCGAGGCAGCGCACTGCCAATGGGTGACGTTGATTGCAGTTTCGGTCGGGCCATAGCGGTTGTGTAATTGCACCGCTGGCAAGCGCGCCAGTACGCGGTTACGCAACTCGGCAGGCAAGGCTTCGCCGCCGGAAAACAGCCGACGCAGGCTGGTGCATTCGGCCACCAGCGGCTCGTCGATAAACAGCTGCAAAAGCGGCGGCACGAAGTGCAGCGTGGTCACCCCATGTTCCTGCACAAGCTGCGCGATACGGTGCGGGTCGCGATGTTCGCCCGGCCCGGCCAATACCAGGCGGCAGCCGGTAATCAATGGCCAGAAGCATTCCCACACCGACACGTCGAAACTGATCGGCGCCTTTTGCATCAGCACATCGGTTTCGTTCAGTTGATAGGTGGCCTGCATCCACTGCAAACGCTCGGCCAGGGCGCCGTGGGTGTTGCCCACGCCTTTGGGTTGGCCGGTGGATCCGGAGGTGTAGATCACGTAGGCGAGGTTATCGCCGTGCAGGTGCAAGCCTGGCGCCTGGGTCGGCCAGCTGTCGAGGTGCAGACTGTCCATGGCAATCACGCACACGCCTTCGGCGCTGGGCAGTTGGGGGAGCAAGGCGGTCTGGGTGAGCAGCAGCTG
The DNA here is from genome assembly GCF_021606625.1 of Pseudomonas sp. PA-4-8C. NCBI lineage: Bacteria > Pseudomonadati > Pseudomonadota > Gammaproteobacteria > Pseudomonadales > Pseudomonadaceae > Pseudomonas > Pseudomonas sp. PA-4-8C. Next base: position 5,545 of record NZ_WKCD01000240.1, on the reverse strand, counting down.
CACGCCGCTGTCCTTGAGCATGTAGGCCAGGCGCTCGGCGGGGTAATCCGGGTCCAGCGGCACGTAGGCGCCACCGGCCTTGATGATGGCGAGCAGGCCGATCAGCAATTGCGGCGAACGCTCGGCGGCGATGGCCACGCACACGTCCGGGCCCACGCCTTTGTCGCGCAGGTAATGGGCCAGGCGGTTGGCCTGGGTGTGCAGTTGGGCGAAGGTCAGGCTGCCGTCCTGCCAGACCAGTGCGGTGGCGTCCGACGTCTGTTGGCTGAGCAGCTCGGGCAGCCAGTGCCGGGCCGGCGCGCAGGGGGCTTCGCTCCAGGGTTGCTGTTCGTCGGCCTGCATCAATGGCAGGTCGCCGATGGCGTGTTGTGGTTGCGCGCACACAGCTTGAAGTAGATGGATGAACTGCTCGGCCAGACGCTGGATGGTCGCAGGTTCGAACAGCTCATCGGCGTAGTCGAACGACAGGCTCAAGCGCCCATTGCGGTCTTCTTCGCTGTGCAGTTGCAGGTCGAACTTGGCTTCGCGGCTGTGCCAGGGCAATTCATCGGCCAGCAGGCCCGGCAGGCGGCGCAAGGCACTGAGGTCCCGTTGCTGGTGGTTGAACATGACCTGGAACAGGCCCTGTTCGCGGGCCTGGGGGAAGGCTTCCAGCAGTTGTTCGAAGGGCAGGTCCTGATGGGCCTGGGCGGCCAATGTGGTCTCGCGAGCGGCGGCCAACAGCTGGTTGAACGGCAGGCGCCCGTCCAGCTCGGCGCGCAGCACCAGGGTGTTGATAAAGAAGCCGATCAGGCCCTGGGTTTCATGGCGTGGGCGGTTGGCATTGGGCACGCCGATACGGATATCGCGCTGGCCACTGTAGCGATAGAGCAAGGTCTGGAACGTCGCCAGCAGCAGCATGAACGGCGTCGAGTCATGGGCCTGGGCGGTCTGGCGGATCGCCGCACTGAGGCGCGCATCCAGGCGCTGGCTATGGCGCGCGGCGCTGTGCCGATGCTGGGCGGCACGCGGATGATCGGTGGCCAGGTTCAGGGCCGGATGCTCGTCACCCAACTGCGCTTTCCAGTACGTCAGCTGTCGCTGGCCCTCGCCTTCGGCCAGCCATTGGCGCTGCCAGCTGCCGTAGTCGGCGTATTGCAAGGCCAGCGAGGGCAGCTCCAGGGACTGGCCTTGGGCGGCAGCGGCGTACAGGCGCGAGAACTCGTCGATCAGGATATTCAGCGACCAACCGTCGGCAATGATGTGATGCAAAGTCACCAGCAGTTGGTGCTCTTCATCGCCCAGGCGTACCAGGGTAACCCGCAGCAAGGGGCCTTTTTCCAGGTCGAACGGACTGCGTGCCTGGTCTTCGCGGACCCGTTGCGCACGGGCTTCGCGTTCGGTGTTGGGCAGGTCGCTGAGGTCGATGATCGGCAGTTCGAAATCCGCCGTTGCCTCGACACGCTGAAACGCCTGGCCGTCGCGCTCGTAGAAGCGCGTGCGCAGGGCTTCGTGACGCTGGATCAGTTGCTGGAAGCTGTGACGCAGCGCGTCTTCATCCAGCTCGCCGCGCAGGTGCAAGGCGCCGGGAATGGTGTAGGCGCTGCTGTGAGGGTCCAATTGCCAGGTGATCCACAGGCGGTTCTGTGCCAGGGATTGGGGCAGGTCTTCTTGACGCGACAGCGCGTGTATTGCGCCTTGGGCCACGCCGCCGTCCTGTTGCAGGTGCGCCACAGCCGCAGCAAAGGCCGCGAGTGTCGGCGCTTCGAACAGCAGGCGTAGGTTCAGCTCCAGCCCGAGGCTTTCGCGCAGGCGCGCGACCACTTGGGTCGCGGTGATGGAGTTGCCGCCCAGCAAGAAAAAGTGATCGTCGCCCGCCACATGAGCCAGTTGCAGTTGCTCGCACCAGATCGCCGCAATCTGCTGTTGCAGGTCCGATTCCAGCGCCACTTCGCTCGCCGGCCCCTGCTGCCCGGGGAACTGCGCGTAGCTGTCGAGGCTGCCATCGGCATGCCGAATCGCACAGGCCGCACGCTGCACTTTGCCGCTGGAGGTCTTCGGCAAGGCGCCGGGGTTGAGCAGCACCACCACGCTCGGGGCTTGCTGGCAGGCCTCGGCCACGGCTTGGCGGATCGCCTTGATCAGCGCTTCGGGCGGCAGGATTTTCTGCACGCTGCGGCTGATTTCCGCGGCGATGCCGATGCCTTCCAGGCCCTGGTCATTGACCGCAAACGCGGCAACCCGGCCCTTGCGCACCACTTCCACTTCGCGCTCGATGGTCTGCTCGATGTCCTGGGGGTAGAGGTTGTGGCCGCGCACGATAAGCAGGTCTTTCAGGCGCCCGGTGATGTACACCTCACCGTCGCGAATAAAGCCCAGGTCGCCAGTGCGCAACCAGGTGCGGCCAGCATGCTGGACAAAGGTCTTGGCGCTGGCTTCAGGGTTGCGCCAGTAGCCGTGGGCGATGCTCGGGCCGGTGGCCCAGAGTTCGCCGACGCACTGGTCGGGCAGCTCGGTGAGAATGTGCGGGTCGGCGATCAACACGGCGTGGTCCGGTTGGCTGGTGCCGCAACTCATGATCGCGCTGCCCTGCCCCGGTTCGGCGCGGTTGGCGGCCAGCGCCTGCTCGTCCATGCGCATCGCGCGAATGCCACGGCCACGGATGCCTCCCGCGACAAACAGGGTGGCTTCGGCCAGGCCGTAGGAGGCGAAGAAATTATTCGGGGTGAAACCACAGGCCGCAAATTTTTCCGCGAAGCGTTCCAGGGTGTCGAGGCGGATCGGTTCGGAACCCGAATAGGCCACGCGCCAGCGGCTCAAATCCAGGCGCTCCAGGGCCGACTCGCTGACCCGTTCGCTGCACAGGCGGTAGGCGAAATCCGGGCCACCGCTGATGGTGCCGCCGTATTCGCTGATCGCCTCCAGCCAGCGCAAAGGTCGGCCAAGGAAGTAGGCCGGCGACATCAACACGCAGGGCACGCCGCTGAAAATCGGTTGCAGCAGGCCGCCGATCAGGCCCATGTCGTGGTACAGCGGCAACCAACTGACGATCACGTCGTCGGGGTTGAGGTCGATGCCAAAACCACGGCGGATCAGCACTTCGTTGGCCACCAGGTTGCCGTGGCTGACTTGCACGCCTTTGGGCAATGCGGTGGAGCCGGAGGTGTATTGCAGGAAGGCGATGTCGTCGGCCTTGAGGTCGGGCTCGACCCACTGGTCGGCCAGCTGCGCCTCCAGGGTGTCGACGCTCAACACCGTGGGCGCATTTTCAATCTGCGCCAGGCCCTCGCTGAGGCTGGCAATGGTCAACAGCAGGCGCGGCTCGGCATCGCTGATGATCGACAGCAGACGCTCCTGGTGATGACGGCGCGTGGATTCCGGCGGATACGCCGGCACCGCGATCACCCCGGCGTACAGGCAACCAAAGAACGCCGCCACATAGTCCGGCCCACTGGGGAACAGCAACACCGCACGCTCGCCCAGGCCAGTGTTGGCTTGCAGGGCGGCGGCGATGGTGCGGGCGCGTTGGTCGAGGTCGCGATAACTGAGCACCACACTGTGCTCGGCGCTCTCGGCGAGGAAGCGCAACGCCACCTGATCCGGTGTCTGCGCAGCACGCTGTTGAAGGGACTGGACCAGGGTGCGGGGGAGTTCGAAGGCGTCCATCATGGGGTTCCTGCCTGAAATCGGCTTACGGGAAATTCGGGAAATCGGTGGGGTTCAGCCGGCGGCGAGCTGCCGCGCCGCGCCAATGCGCCAGCGCGCCAGGTGCTCGTCGGCATAGCGACGCACACAGCGCAGCACGGCGCTTTCTTGCTGCACGAGGAAGAAGTGATGGCCGTCAAACATGTCCAGGGAAAACCCACTGGCGGCGTCGAGTTGCCAGTCGAGCAACTGGTCGGCACGCACGCTGTCCTGCTTGCCACCGAACACGTGGATCGGCAGCGCCAGGGGCTGGCGCTCGCCATAGGTGAAACTGCCGCACAGCAGGAAATCGGCGCGCAGGATCGGCAACATCAGTTGCATCAACTCGGGGTTGGCCAGGGCTTCCTCGGCGGTGCCTTGTAACTCACGAAGGCGGGCGATGAGTTGGGCATCGGTCTTTTCGACGGCGTACTCGCTCACATCACGACGCGCCGGGCCCGCCGTGCCGGACGCGAACAACGCCAGCGGCGCAGGCAGATTGCGTGCGTTTAAAGCGTGGGCCAATTCAAACGCCAACAGCCCGCCAAGGCTGTGGCCGAACAAGGCATAGGGGCCATCGAGATCACGGCTGATCTCTTCAGCAAGCTGCGCGGCCAAGGCCTTGATATCGCGCTGCAACGGCTCGTCCATGCGCATGCCGCGCCCCGGCAATTCCAGCGGGCACACCTGCAGCCAGTCCGGCAGCACCCGGCGCCAGCGCGCATAGACCGAGGCGCTGGCGCCTGAATGGGGCAGGCAAAACAGGCGCAGCCGCAGGGGCGTACTCATCCGGCGAGGACTCCAAACTGAAACACGCTGAATGCACGATAAAAACCCATCTGGTCCTCCTGCGGGTGCTGATCCTTGGCCGTTGTACTAACGAACCTGTCACCCATGAGAACGGACGGAGCCAGCAAATAATTAGTCGCCGGGGGCGAGCGAGACGTGGTTCACACCTTTGCCCAAGGCATAGGATTAGTTCGTCTTCTCATTTGACAATCATTATCATTCAGCATAATTTGTTGCCCGATGTGTAGGAGGCCTCAGCAGGGATGCCCTCCCCTAACCTATTAGCAACAAGGTGATTTCCATGACGGAACCAGTATCCACAGGCAGGTGCGATTCACCCCTTCTCCAGGCATTCGTCGACAATCGGCTGATCCTGGTGAAGATCGCGGCCCGCATCACCGGGTGCCGCTCCCGCGCCGAAGACGTGGTGCAAGACGCCTACTTTCGGCTGCAGTCGGCACCGACCATCACCTCATCGTTCAAGGCTCAACTGAGTTATCTGTTCCAGATCGTGCGCAACCTGGCGATCGATCACTACCGCAAGCAGGCTCTGGAGCTCAAATATTCCGGGACCGAAGAGGAAGGCTTGAATGTGGTTATTCACGGCGCTTCACCGGAAACCTCGCACATCAATTTCAACACCCTGGAAAACATCGCCGACGCCCTGACGGAGTTGCCACAGCGCACCCGCTACGCGTTCGAGATGTACCGCTTGCATGGCGTGCCGCAAAAAGACATCGCCAAGGAGCTTGGGGTGTCTCCGACCTTGGTGAACTTCATGATTCGCGATGCGCTGGTGCATTGCCGCAAGGTGTCGGGCAGTCATAGCGATACGTTTGCGCGGCGGGTTTGAGCACAGCACAGATATCTGTAGGTGAGGGCTTGCGACGGTAACCACGATGCGAAGCGAGTCGCTCCTGATCTTGCTCTCTTGATCTTGCTCTGCTTGTGATCTTGATCTGGCTTTTGATCTTAGGCGCCCCGTTAAACCACGCTGGCCGGAATTCGACAGGGATTTGGGGGGTAAACCGGCAGGGATGCCGGTTTAGCCGCCCCGCGCCATGGATGGCGCGTGGCGGCGGCCCCCCAAATC
>NZ_WKCD01000024.1:0-42642 GCF_021606625.1 Pseudomonas sp. PA-4-8C | reverse complement strand
GGGTATGGATTGAAGGCTTGCTGCGTGAGTATTACGACCCGATGTATGCGTTCCAGCGCGAGAGCAAGGGCGCGCGTATCGAGTTTGCCGGGGAGCAGGGGGCGGTGGTGGAGTATTTGCGCGAGCGGGCGACCCGGGTGGGGTGACCTTTCGGACGCCATCGCAGGCAAGCCAGCTCCCACAGTTGGATCGCGGTGCGTCAGTTAGATCAGCGTCGGCTGCCAGGCCGTCGCGGGAGCAAGCTCCCTCGCCACAGGTTTAGCGTCGTACCGAAGTTGTGTAGATACCTATGCCGCGATAGCGTTGGCTCAGTCGATACCGCTATCGCAGGCAAGCCAGCTCCCACATTGACCGAGTCGGTGTTTTAAAGTGCGAACGGCAGGTGGACCGTGACCTGCTGACGCTGCGCCAAGCGGTGCTCGAACTCAGCCGGGTCATGAATCAGCACATCCTGCCCGGCAAATGACTCGGCCGCGATCAGCCGCGACAGCCAGAACCGCACGCACGCCACGCGCAGCATGGTCGGCCATAGCTCGGCTTCCTTCGCGGTAAATCTCCGTAGCCCCGCGTAAGCGCCCAGCAGCGCCCGGGCACGGTGACCGTCAATCACGCCTTCGGCATCCGAGCACCAGTCATTCAAGGCGATGGCCACGTCGTAGAGCATCGGCCCCGAACAGGCGTTGTAGAAGTCGATCAGGCCCGTCAGGTGCGTGCCTTCAAACATCGCGTTATCGCGAAACAGATCGGCGTGCACATTCGCCCGTGGTAGGCCGAGGATGTCGGCCTTGTGGGCGTCGATCTCGGCCAGCGCATCGCGCAACAGGCGTTGCTGGGCCTCGTTAAGGTGCGAAATAAGCTGCGCGCCCTCGCTGAGCATCCACTCCAGGCCGCGGTCGGTCTTGCGTTCAAGTACCTTTTCGCCTTGGGTGGCCAGGTGCAGGTGGCCGAGCAGTTCGCCAACCTGGGCGCAATGCTGCGCATTGGCCTCCTTGATGTGCTTGCCCGCCAGACGTGGTTGCAGCAAGGCCGGTTTGCCCTTGAGTTCGCGCAAAGCGATGCCGTCGGTGGTGCGCAGGGCGTACGGCACGGGCAGGTCGGCGTCGTGGAGCACGTCGAGCAGTTCGATGAAGAACGGCATTTCTGCCACCGGGCCACGCTCAACCAGGGTCAGGACGAACTCGCCCTGCTCCAGGCTGATAAAGAAATTGGTGTTTTCGCTGCCGGCGGCAATCCCCTGGAAATCAAGCAGGCGGCCGAGCCCATAAGGGGCGAGAAAGGTTTCCAGCTCGGGCCGAGCCAGGGGGGTGAACACAGACATGGTTAAAACTGCCGTTACGGGCGCTGCGGTGGGCAGCGCCGGTTAAAATTAAGAAATCATTTCCATTCGAAGATCTTCCATGACGGGATCAGCATATCCGGCTGGTCAGAGCGGATGAAGTTCGCGTCGGTGCCGTCCGCACGTACCAGAAAGTACGGCGGTGCGCCCTTCGGGGTGACTTTGATTGCGTACAGGAAGCCGTTTTGGCGGTATTCCTGGATGGTTTTGTCGCCTTCCGTGCGAATGGTAACTTCCGGGTCTGCCGAAGGGGCATCGTCTGCCGCCATGGCAGCCATCGGAGCGAGTGCAATCAAACCGGTCAACAGCAGGCGATTGAATGTACGCATGATAACCTTGTCCCTTTGTTTTCATTGGTCCGGCTATTCTAGCGCCTGACCCGCCGAAAAGGTTGATCCTGCTCATGAGCCAAGCGCCCCTCGTCCTGGTGGACGGTTCTTCTTATCTGTACCGCGCCTTCCACGCGCTGCCACCGCTGACCACCTCCAAAGGCCTGCCCACCGGTGCGGTCAAGGGCGTGTTGAACATGCTCAAAAGCCTGCGCAAGCAGTACCCGGACAGCCCATTTGCGGTGGTTTTCGACGCCAAGGGTGGGACGTTTCGCGATGAGATGTACGCCGAATACAAAGCCAACCGCCCGAGCATGCCCGATGACATGCGCCTGCAGATCGAGCCGCTGCATCAAAGCGTGATCGCTCTTGGCTTCCCGTTGCTGTGCGTCGAGGGTGTGGAGGCCGATGACGTGATCGGCACCCTGGCCCGCAGCAGCGCGGCCGCCAGCCGCCCGGTGGTGATCTCGACCGGTGACAAAGACATGGCGCAGCTGGTGGACGGCCACATTACCTTGGTCAACACCATGACCGGTAGCTCCATGGACATCGAGGGCGTTAAGGAGAAATTCGGCGTCGCTCCGGAGCAGATCATCGACTATCTGGCGTTGATGGGAGATTCGTCCGACAACATTCCCGGCGTTCCGGGCATTGGCCCCAAGACCGCCTCCGGCTTGCTGGTGGGGGTCAATGGCGGCCTCAAAGAGCTTTATGAGCAGTTGGATATTGTGCCGACCCTGCCTATCCGTGGGGCCAAGACCCTGCCGGCAAAGCTGGAAGAGCATAAAGAGATGGCATTCCTGTCCTATCAGTTGGCGACGATCAAGATCGATGTGCCGCTGGATGTTGGGTTGGATGATTTACACCTGATCGAACCGGACCGCGAAAAGCTGCTTGAGCTGTACACATTGCTGGAGTTCAAGAGCTGGTACGACGAGATCCAGCGCGATACCAAGCGTGTCGAGCTGAAGGCGGCCAATGAAGTTACGCCCGTCGCGGATGTCGCAGTGGAGGCGGTGGTATCGGTGCCCGTAGAGACGGTTTACACCACCATTCTTGACCAGGCCACGTTCGATCTGTGGTTGAAAAAACTCAACGACGCCAAGCTGTTTGCCTTCGATACCGAAACCACCGGGATCGACGCCCAGCAGGCGCAATTGGTCGGGGTTTCGTTCGCGGTGCAGCCCCATGAGGCTGCCTACATTCCGCTGACGCACGCTTACATCGGTGCACCGGAACAACTGGACCGCGACACCGTGCTGTTGGCCTTGAAACCGTTGCTGGAAGACCCGACCAAACTCAAGGTGGGCCAGCATGCCAAGTTCGACATGAATATCCTGGCCAACTGCGCCATTGGTGGCGACCCTGCCCAGGGCATTACCGTGCGCGGCATCGCCTTCGACACCATGCTCGAATCCTACGTGCTCAACTCCACCGCGACGCGGCACGATATGGACAGCCTGGCGAAGAAGTACCTGGACCACGACACGGTCAGCTTCCAGGACATCGCCGGCAAAGGCGCCAAGCAACTCACGTTCGACCAGATCGCCCTTGAGCAAGCCGGCCCTTACGCGGCCGAAGATGCTGATGTGACCTTGCGCCTGCATCAGTACCTTTACGCGCAACTGGCAGCGATCCCGAGCCTGGCCAGTGTGCTGACGGACATCGAGATCCCGCTGGTGCCGGTGCTGGCCCGCATCGAGCGCCAGGGCGCACTGGTAGACAAGGACCTGCTCGGCATCCAGAGCATCGAGCTGGGTAACAAGATGGTTGAGCTGGAGCGCCAGGCCTACGAGATCGCCGGTGAAGAATTCAACCTGGGTTCGCCCAAGCAGCTTGGGGCGATTCTCTACGAAAAGCTTGGCATGCCGGTGCTGAAAAAAACCGGCAAGGGCCAGGCCTCCACGGCTGAAGAAGTGCTGGCCAAACTGGCCGAAGATGATTTCCCGCTGCCCAAGGTACTCATGCAGTACCGCAGCATGAGCAAGCTCAAAAGTACCTATACCGACCGCCTGCCGGAACAGATCAACCCACGTACCGGGCGTATTCATACGTCTTACCATCAGGCCGTCGCGGCGACCGGGCGCTTGTCCTCCAGCGATCCGAACTTGCAGAACATCCCGGTGCGCACCGCCGAGGGGCGGCGCATTCGCCAGGCGTTTGTCGCGCCCAAGGGCTACAAGCTGCTGGCGGCGGACTATTCGCAGATCGAGCTGCGGATCATGGCGCATTTGTCCAAGGACGAGGGCTTGATGAACGCCTTCCGCAATGACCTGGACGTACACACGGCCACGGCGGCCGAAGTGTTCAAGGTCGAGTTGAATGAGGTCACGTCCAACCAGCGCCGCAGCGCCAAGGCGATTAACTTCGGCCTGATTTACGGTATGGGCGCCCAGAAGCTGGGTAAGGACATCGGCGTCGATACCAAGACCGCCAAGGCTTACATCGATGTGTACTTCGCCCGCTATCCAGGGGTGCGCGAATACATGGAGCGCACCCGCGCCCAGGCGGCGGATCAGGGCTATGTCGAAACCTTCTTCGGGCGACGCCTGTACTTGCCGGACATCAACTCCAACAAGCCCCAGGAGCGCGCGGCGGCCGAACGCACAGCGATCAACGCGCCGATGCAAGGCACGGCGGCGGACATCATCAAAAAAGCCATGGTGCAGGTGGATAACTGGCTGACTGAGTCGGGCCTGGATGCCAAGGTCATCCTTCAGGTGCACGACGAATTGGTGCTGGAGGTGCGCGAAGACTTGGTCGCGCAGGTCAGCGAGAAGATTCGCGAGCATATGAGCGCGGCGGCGCAGTTGGACGTGCCTTTGGTGGTGGACGTAGGCGTAGGCGATAACTGGGACGAGGCGCACTGATTCTGCGGCTTCGCCATCACCTTGCGCGGTGGCGAGGCGGTTTAGAGCGCAAACCGCGGTCAGTTATTTCCAATAGTTTTTTGAGCCTGTCGGAACTTAACCTGTGAACTGCCACTCAGAGTTACTGAATGGGTGGTGAAGCCCTTCAATGCTCCTATGTTGTGTTAAGTGTTGGCAGATAATTCCGGACCCCGCCCTAGCGGTCCGGAACTTGAACCCCGAACTTCCCCTCCCCAAAAGAAGTCCGGGGTTTTTTTTGCCCGCAGAAAAGTTATTCGGCGATTTCTGTGCCCTTGTCCGCCAATTCCATCCAGCCGGCCAGTACGGTGTAAGCCTCTTCCAGACCCATGCGCTTGGGGGCGGAGAACAGCTGAATGGTGATGGTGTCGCCCCAACCCTTACGGATTTCGGACTGCACTTTGAGCAGGGTGTTCTTGGCTGCACCGTAGGTGAGCTTGTCGGCCTTGGTCAGCAAAATGTGCATCGGCATGCCGCTGGCGACAGCCCAGTCGAGCATCAGCAAGTCGAAGTCGGTCATTGGATGACGTATATCCATCATCAGAATCAAACCCTTCAAACTCTCGCGACCGCCCAGGTAAGCCTCGAGGTGACGCTGCCAGTGCAGCTTCAGCGGGATAGGTACTTTTGCATAACCGTAGCCCGGCAGGTCGACCAGACGCCGATCATCGTCTAGCTTGAAGAAATTGAGTAGTTGCGTGCGGCCCGGGGTTTTCGAGGTGCGCGCCAGGCTGGCGTGGGTCAGGGTGTTCAGTGCGCTGGATTTACCGGCGTTGGAACGGCCGGCAAAGGCGACTTCAAAGCCCTCGTCATCGGGGCATTGGTCCACTTTGGCGGCGCTGAGCATGAAGGTGGACTGTTGGCACAGGCCGAGGATGGGGTTCTTGAGTTGCATGAGATTTCCGATGTGGGCGGTGCCGAGAAAGGGTGCGGCAAGCGGTGTCGTTTCCGTTTCAGTAGCGCCAGTATATAATGCCGCAGATTTTGTGTGTGCTTTGTCCCAGCGAAGGATGAAGTTCACGGGAGCGAAAGACCTTTATTGCGCATTAGAACGCAAAACGCTCTCAAGCCCTGAAAAGGTCGATGTATGGACCGACGGTTGCTCGCTTCTGCTGCCCTGATTCCGCTTTACGGCGCTCAGGCTACACAGGATCAACCGAGTTTGCATGGTCAGGCTGACGCAGCACGTGACCCAGGGTTTCAAGGCAATGCCGCCGCGTGGTTTGTGCATGGACTGCAGTACTGAGGATTACCAGGCCGTCACTGATGTGATGGTGAGTAAACCCGGTAGATAACTCTTAAACCCTTAGCCGTAGTTGGATTAGCTGATGAACAAACTGATCGTGAGTCTGCTGTTGACCTTGGGCATCACAGGCGCTGCCGTCGCTGCAGAGGGCCCCGTCAAAGGTGATGCCACTGCCGGTCAAGCGAAGGCCGCCGTGTGTGGTGCCTGCCACGGGCCGGATGGTAACAGCCCGGCGCCGAACTTCCCCAAACTGGCCGGCCAGGGTGAACGTTACCTGAGCAAGCAGATGCACGACATCAAGAGCGGCAAGCGCACGGTGCTGGAAATGACCGGCATGCTAACCAATCTCAACGATCAGGACCTGGCGGACCTCGCGGCGTATTTTGCCAGCCAGAAGGGTAGCGTGGGAGCTGCCGATCCTAAATTGGTCGCCCGCGGAGAGCAGTTGTTCCGTGGCGGTAACCTGGAAAAAGGCTTGCCTGCCTGCACCGGTTGCCACTCGCCCAATGGCGCAGGCAACGCTGCTGCCAGCTTCCCGCGCCTGAGCGGCCAGCACGCCACCTACATCGCCAAGCAGTTGACCGACTTTCGCAAGGAAGAAGCCGGCCGGGCCAACGATGGCGACGCGATGACCATGCGCACCATCGCTCGCAAGCTGAGCGACGAAGACATCGCAGCCCTCTCCAGTTATATCCAGGGCCTGCACTGACGGGGCTGGGCGTTAACGCTCGATTAATCCCGCGATGCAAGCATAAAAAGGGTGGCTTAGGCCGCCCTTTTTTGTGGCCGCTGCCGTTACACTAACGAACTCATGTCCGCGTAGACCTGTCACAACAAAGGTCGCGTGAGGCGACTTTATTTGTCCAGGAGTAAAGCATGCGTAATCTGATCCTCAGCGCCGCTCTCGTCACTGCCAGCCTCTTCGGCATGACCGCACAAGCTGCCGATGTGCCGCTTGAAGCCGGTAAAACCTATGTTGAGCTGGCTAACCCGGTTCCCGTTGCAGTGCCGGGCAAGATCGAAGTGGTGGAGCTGTTCTGGTACGGCTGCCCGCATTGCTACGCCTTCGAGCCGACTATCAACCCATGGGCTGAAAAGCTGCCCAAGGACGTTAACTTCCGTCGCATTCCCGCCATGTTCGGTGGCCCATGGGACGCCCACGGCCAGCTGTTCCTGACCCTGGAAGCCATGGGTGTTGAGCACAAGGTCCACAACGCTGTCTTCGAAGCGATCCAGAAACAAGGCAAGCGCCTGACCAAGCCGGACGAAATGGCTGACTTCGTTGCCACTCAGGGTGTCGACAAGGACAAGTTCCTGGCGACCTTCAACTCCTTCGCTATCCAGGGCCAGATCAAACAGGCCAAGGAACTCGCGCAGAAGTACGGCGTGCAAGGCGTTCCAACCCTGATCGTCAACGGCAAATACCGTTTCGACCTGGGCAGCACCGGTGGTCCTGAAGCGACCCTGAACGTTGCTGACCAGCTGATTGCCAAAGAACGCGCTGCCAAGTAAGGGGCTCGCCATGCGCCGCTGGGGTACCGAGCGTGTCGTTGGCCTGCATGAGCCGCAGGTCAACGAGCATCACCTGGAGTCCACGGGCCTGCCGGCAGACAGCCGCTTGCGCCTGCTCAGCTTCAACATCCAGGTGGGCAACAGTACCGAAAAGTATCGGCACTACCTCACGCGTGGCTGGCAGCACCTGCTGCCCCACAAGGGGCGTACCGGTAACCTGCAGAAAATCGGCGACCTGCTCAGCGACTTCGACTTGGTCGCCCTGCAGGAAGCCGACGGCGGCAGCCTGCGCTCCGGCTATATCAACCAGGTGGAACACCTGGCTCAGTTGGGTGCTTTTCCGTACTGGTATCAGCAACTCAACCGTAATCTAGGGCGCCTGGCACAGCACAGCAACGGCGTGCTCAGCCGTCTCAAACCCACTGCCATTGAAGATCACCCCTTGCCAGGCCCCAAAGGGCGCGGGGCGATCCTTGTGCGTTTTGGCGAAGGCCCGGAAGCCCTGGTGGTGGTGATGATGCACCTGGCCCTCGGGGGGCGTACGCGCAACCTGCAACTGGCCTACGTGCGTGAATTGATTGGCAACTACAAGCACCAGGTGCTCATGGGTGACATGAACACCCATGCCAACGACCTGCTGCAGAATTCTCCGCTGCGCGACCTGGGGTTACTGGCGCCGCAAGTCGAAGCCACGTTTCCCAGCTGGCGCCCGCAGCGCTGTCTTGACCATATCCTGCTCAGCCCAAGCCTCACACTGGAAAGTGTGCAGGTGCTGGCGCAGCCCATTTCCGATCACCTGCCGGTCGCGGTAGAGATTCGTCTGCCGGGCTCGCTCACGGCTGATGCATTACCCGCGTTGAGCCCAGGCCCTCGCGGACCCCTTGCATGAGCGACGACGCCCAGCGCTGGAAAGAGAAATACCTCCAAAGCATCGAGCAACAAGAAAAACTCGAACGCCGCTGGGCCGCCCGCCTCGATTTGCTGCGCCGCGGGCTGGTGCGCAGCACGCTGGCCGCTGAAGGGACTGACCGCGCCGTCGATCAATGCATGAAGGAAATGCGCGATGTTGTGCGCACGGACGACATGGACGCTGCTCTCGCCGCTTTACTGCCGCGCCTGGAAAAGGCCGTGCTGGATTCGGAGCAACGCCGCGAAACCCGCGTCGACCAGATCAGCACTGCGCTCACCGCCTTGGTCACCCAGTTGCAAAAGCTGCCGCTGCCCCGCGAGGTGGCTCGTCCGCTGAAAACCTTCGCCAAGCAACTCGATGGTCGCGTGGCACAAGCGCGGGAGATACCGCTGCTGCTCAGTGAGCTGAGCAGCCTACAGGGGCAGGCGCTGAATAATCTGGAGCCGGATGGCGAAACCACACGCCCAGGGCCGGGACTGTTGCAACGTCTGTTTGGCAGTAAAGAGGCCGCCAGTGAAGCGCCTCCTGTTGATGCCGAGCCACTGCCAGCAGCGCAATCGGCACCGCCAACGCCCGCAGCGCCCAAACCCACACCCAAACCGGAAGAACCTGGGCAATCGGAAGAATTGACCCAAGCCTTGCGTGCCTTTGCGCCGTTGCCACCCTTGAAGCCTGTGCCTGTTGCAGTGGCCGAAGTGCAAGAGGTCGCCAGCGAAACGCCGGTATTCGACGCTCCAGAGCTGCCGTCGATTGCGGCGCCTGCGCAACTACCTGAACCCGACGTGCAGGCGCCGCCAGTTGCGGAGCCTGCTCACGAAAGCGCACTCGCCGCCTTTATCGAACCGCCGCCGGTTCCAGTCGAAACGCCGGATGAGACCCGCATCGGCAGCCTGTCGCTACCACCCGTGCAGGAAAGCCCCGAGCCCGACGAGCTGCAACCGGACGGCACCTACGCCCTGCCCGATTCGCCTGAACCGTCCTACAGCTCGGTGGCCAAACACATTGAAGGCACTTTACTCGGCCTGCTGGAAGATCTTTCCCTGCCCGAACGTCACCAACCCCAGGCCGAGGCAATGCGTGAGCGTCTCGCCCACGGCTTGAACTGGTACGAACTGCTGCCGATCCTCGATGACCTGGCGGTGCTGATGCTGGCGATCACCGACAGTGGCCAGCATGAGTTCGAGGCTTATCTCAAGCAGCTCAACGAGCGTCTCGAGGCATTCCAGGGCCATCTGCAAGTCGCCAGCGAGGGCCACGCCGACAGCAGCCTGGCCGCACGGGAGCTGGACACGCAGATTCGTGAGCAGGTCGACGGCCTGCAAAGCAGCGTGCAGGATGCCGCCGACCTGGACAGCCTCAAGCAAGTGCTCGAAAGCCATCTTGAAGGCTTGCTCGGCACCATGGATGAACACCAGCAACAGCGTGACCTGCGCGAACAGGAAGTGGCCGCACGCCTCAAAGGCCTGGCTGAACGCGTGGCCCATATGGAGCAGGAAGCCCAGGGCTACCGCGAGCACCTGGAGGTGCAGCGCCAGAAGGCCTTGATCGATCCGCTCACAGGCTTGCCCAACCGTGCGGCGTGGAGCGAACGCCTCGATTACGAAGTCAACGCCTGGCATCAGCGCGGTAACAGCCTGTCTCTGGCCATGCTCGACCTGGACCACTTCAAGCGCATCAACGACGGTTACGGTCACTTGGCTGGGGACAAAGTCTTGAAGATCATCGCCAATGTGCTGAGCAAGCGCCTGCGGCCGACGGACTTCATCGCGCGTTTTGGGGGTGAAGAGTTTGTGCTGCTAATGCCCGACTCGGCCTTGGCGGATGCCTTGGCCGTAGGTGAAGTATTGCGTGAGGCCATTGCCGCGTGCCCGTTCCACTTCAAGGGTGAGCCGGTAACGATCACGGTGTCCATGGGCGTGGCGCAGTTTCAACCCGGCGAGCGCAGTGACCTGGCGCTCAAGCGTGCCGATGAAGCGCTCTACAGGGCAAAGGCCGCGGGGCGTAATCAGGTGCAGGCGGCATAAAAGATGTTCCATTTTGTAATTTGACCGCCTGGCCGTGAGTCGTACGTTACACTGTTGCATTATCGTCTTTCAGTGTACTGCCTCTCGCCATGAAATCCTTGTATATCGCTTTAGCGTTTCTTCTGCTCGCCGGCTGCGCCAATGGCCCGCGCCTGAACACCAGCCATCCTTCGGTCAACCACGACAATCGCGTGCAGTTCGTTGTGGTGCATTACACCTCGACCAACCTTGAACGTTCCCTGGCGCTGTTGACCCATGGCCAGGTCAGCAGCCATTACCTGATCGGCGACGATGCCTCCGGCACCATCTACAAGCTGGTGGATGAAAGCCAGCGCGCCTGGCACGCGGGGGAAAGCGAGTGGATGGGGCGCACCTGGCTCAATTCCAGCTCCATCGGTATCGAGATCGTCAACCCAGGGTTCAGCGATACCCCGACGGGGCGTGTGTGGTACCCGTATTCCGAAGCGCAGGTGCAGTCGCTGATCGTGCTGCTCAAGGACATCAGCAAGCGTAACGGCATCGACCCGAAGAACATCATCGGGCACAGCGATATCGCCCCGCTGCGCAAGCTGGACCCAGGCCCGTTGTTCCCCTGGAAGCGCTTGGCGGCAGAAGGTCTGGCCGTGTGGCCGGATGCCCAGGCAGTGGCTCGGTTTCAGGTGCAGTACGCCGCGCAGTTGCCGAGCATTACCTGGTTCCAGGAAGAGCTGGCGCGCCTGGGCTACCAGACGCCGCAGACTGGCGAGCTGGATGTGGCCACGCGGCATGTCATCGCTGCGTTCCAGATGCGCTTTCGCCCGTCATTGTTTGATGGCACCCCGGATGCTGAAAGCGCCGCGATCCTGCGGGCCTTGAATCACCGCTGATGGTGTAAAAATAATAATGTAGGAGCGAGCTTGCTCGCGAAGAACGCATAGACGACGCGGGCTGCCTGACAGCACAGCGTTATCGTTGACGTTTTTCGCGAGCAAGCTCGCTCCTACAGGGGCAATGCCATATAGAACTGCGTGCCCTGTCCCGGCCGTGAGTACACGCCCATGCGGCCGCCGTGCAATTGCACGATTTCCTTGCACAGTGCCAGGCCCAGGCCCGCACCGCCTTTCTTGCGGCCCACCTGCACAAAGGGCTCGAAGATCCGCCCTTGCTGGCCGTAGGCGATACCTTCGCCGTTATCCTCGACGCTGATAATCACCCGCTCGCCATGGCGTCGTGCCTGCAGGCGGATCTGCCCGCCTTCGGCGGTGTGCCTCAGGGCATTGCCCAGCAGGTTGTCGAGTACCCGCTCCAGTTGCACCTGGTCGGCATATAGCCGTGGCAACTCAGGTTGGGCTTCCACCAGCAACTCAATGTGCTGGGCGTTCGCAGGCTCAGCAAATCGAGCCCGTGCGTGCTCCAGCAAGTCGGTGACATCGCACGTGCCCAAGGTGAGTTTTTGCAGGCCGTTCTGGTAGCGCGAGAAGTTGAGCAGGTCGTTGATCAACTGCATCAGGCGCTGCATCTCTTCATTGACCGTATCCAGCAGGTCCGCCTCACGGGAGTCCGGTGGGAACTTGGCCCGCTCACGGAATAGACCGAAGGCCATGTGCATGCCGGTGACCGGCGTGCGCAGCTCATGGGACGCGCGCAACACGAACTCGCTGCGCACCCGCTCGAAGGCGCGCTGTTCAGTCACGTCATGCAGCACCATCACGGCCCCCAGAATATGCCCCTGGGTATGGCTGACCGGGGTCAGGCTGTAGGTCAGCAGGCGCAATTCACCCTCGACTTCCACTTCGAGATCATCCGGGGCCCGCTCCAGGTTGCCGCCGCGCAGCACCAGTTGCAGCTGTTCATCCATTTCTGCGCGACCCATGGCTTCGCCAAGACCTTGGCCGAGCCGCTCCTCATCCCAGCCCAATTGGCGCTGCGCCACAGGGTTGAGGTGCTCCAGGCAGCCTTGGCGATCAATCATCAACAGGCCGTCATCGATACTGTCGAGCACCGCTTGCAGGCGCTGTTGGCCGGCCAGCAGCTCATCGATGTTTGTGGCCTGATGTTGGCGCAACGCTTCGGCCATGATGCCGAAACGGCGGGTCAGCAGGTTCATTTCCGCTGCGGAGGAGATCGGCAGGGTGACTTCGAAATCGCCCTGCCCGATCTTGTCGGCGGCCTTGGCCAGCGCCTCGATGGGGCCACCGAAGCGCCGGGCGATGCCATGGGCCGTGACGAAACCGATGATCAGCACCGCGAGCCCTACCAGCCCGAGCAGGCCGGCAATCAACAACGCGCGCTCGCGGGATTTATGCTCGCTGGTACTGATATTTTCCAGCGCCCGCTTGTGATCGGCGATCAGGCCGTTGCGCAATATGTTGAAGGTTTCAGTCAGCTTTTCTTTGCTGCCTGCGGGCGGTGATGCCTGTTGGGATTGGTCAAACGCTTCCAGTAGCTTCTGGTAATCGGAGCGTGCCTGGCTGAAGCCATGGTTTGTGCCGTCGACCTGCTCATGGGCGATGCCCTGGTCCAACAGGTCGAAATAATGTTGCTTGGAGGCTTGCAGGGCGTCCGGGTCGGGGCGCTTCTCCAGCATCATGATCAACTGGTCGCCCAGGCTCTGACGCAACTTGAGCCCCAGGTCCAGGGTGATGAAGTTACTGCGGATCAGCGATTCCTGAGTCTTGGCCATTTGCATGACACTGACCAAGCCCAGGATCAACCCCAGCAATGCCACGGTGATCAGCGCTGAGATGCTCAGGAATAACCGGGTGCGCAGTTTCATCGCGAGCTTCATAAGGTCCTGTTCAAAGGTTGTACTGCTTGCGTTTGCGGTACAGCGTCGACGCATCGATGCCGAGTGTGCGGGCCGCTTGGTCCAGTGTGTCGCTGGTCGCAAGTACGGCGCCGATATGGGCTTTCTCCAGCTCATCCAGGCTCAAAGCCGCGCCGATACGCGGTGCATTGTTGGCCGGTTGCTCGGCCATCCCCAGGTGGCTGATCTCCACCTTCTCCTGGGGGCAGATGATGCTGGCGCGTTCCACCACGTTACGTAGTTCGCGGATATTGCCGGGCCAGCGATAGTTGAGTAGCGCTTCGCGGGCATTATCACTGAAGCCGCGCGCCGGGCGTGCGTATTCCTTGACGAAGCGGGCAAGGAAGCGGTCAGCCAGGGTCAGGATGTCTTCACTGCGTTCGCGCAGCGGCGGCAAGTGCAAGGTGATGACATTCAAGCGGTAGAGCAAGTCTTCACGGAAGCGGCCATCGCGCACCATGTCTTCCAGGTTCAGGTTGGTGGCTGCGAGGATGCGCACATCGGCGCGGCGGGTGACCGGGTCGCCCACACGCTCATACTCTTTGTCTTGGATAAACCGCAGCAACTTGGGTTGCAACGTGAGGGGGAAATCGCCGATCTCGTCGAGAAACAGCGTACCGCCGTCCGCCTGGTTCACTCGGCCCAGGGTGCTTTCGCTGGCGCCGGTGAACGCGCCGCGGCTGTGGCCGAACAGTTCGCTTTCCATCAGCTCTGCGGTCAGAGACGGGCAGTTGATGGTCACGCAGGACTTCTTCGAGCGCTTGCTCCAGCCGTGTATCGCCCGGGCCAACTCACCTTTACCGGTGCCGGATTCGCCGAGAATCAAGATATTGGCGTCCGTCCCGGCCACCTGCCGCGCGGTTTCCAGCACCACCATCATTGCCGGGCTATGGGAGTCCAGGCCGTCTTTGGGCTGGCGCACCTCGCCTTCCAGCGCTTCCAGCCGCGCCGAGAGCTGACGCACCTCCAGTTGCTTGGCGGTGGCCAGGCGCAGTTGGTCTGGGCTGCAAGGTTTGACCAGGTAGTCGGCGGCGCCAGCCTGGATGGCGTCCACGGCGGTATCCACGGCCGAATGGGCGGTCACAATCACCACGCGCATCCACGGTGCCTGCACCCGCATCTGGGCCAGCACGTCCAGGCCATTGTCCTCGCCCAGGCGCAGGTCGAGGAAGCACAGGTCGAACACCTGACGCTGCATCAGGGCATCGGCCTGAGCGGCACTGTTCGCGGTGGCGACGGTATAGCCTTCATCTTCCAGGCAATAGCGGAAGGTGCGCAGGATCGCAGATTCGTCATCCACTAAAAGAATGCGGCCTTGAAGTTCCTTGGCTGATTCCATCTGTCCCGCACTCCTTAACTATAAATGTGATGGTGTTTAGTCCCGGAATAATCGGGCAAGTTGCATGGTTTATTCTGATTCATAAAAGGCTTCTTCGTGCAGCTATCTGCGCGCCTTCCTACAGACGTCGTCTGAGCGCATTTTCCCTTCCGTTCGCCCTTCGATCCTTCGATGTGTGCGCTGGGTGGCTGGTTCCGACCACTTGCCATCGTGCATTTCGCACGGCCTGCAAGGATGCATCGTGCAGGATGCTAGGCGACGAATCTATTGATCAAGTGTAAACATTTGATTTTATTGAGTTTTATTTTGCAATAAAGCTGGCATGCACTCTGCAATATCTCCCCCAAGAGCGTCATGAACGAATAATCAGAATGCGGGAGCAATGCAGTATGACTCGCCAAAGCCTCAGCCAATTGCGTGTATCGCCGCTGCGCTTGCAGCAGGGCCTGTTTGCCAGCCTGGCCTTGATGGTCACGTTGATTGCTGGCCAGCAGTTGCAGCATTGGCAAGAGCGCGCGCAGCCAGCCCCGCAATTTGAACGTCCTGCCATGACCCAGACTCATTTTCGTTCCATTGGCAGCGCCAGCGCCGATGTGACTGCCCCGCAATTGAGCCTGGTAGATCAGGGTTCTACCCTGGACGAACTACCGGCCCATGACCGTTGGGTGTTCTAGGCAAAAAACGTCGCTTGTGTTGAGCGGCTGCACGGCATCACCGCTGTTACCCCTATAGAAGCATAAGGAGAATCACCATGTTGAGTTGGGCAATCACATTTCTGATCATCGCCATTGTGGCTGCAGTCCTGGGCTTCGGTGGTATCGCTGGCACCGCTACCGGCATCGCCAAGATCCTGTTTGTGGTCTTCCTGGTGATGTTTATCGCTTCGTTCTTCTTTGGTCGCAAAGGCCGAGGTTGAATATGGCCAACCTGCCTTTTAAAGCCCTTGCTGCCGCCCTGCTGTTGGGCGGTAGCGGCTTGGCCTTGGCCGCCAATGACGGCCAATCCCGGGCTAACGAATTGCTCAGCGCGGATCCGCAGTACCGTGAAACCTGGCAAGACGTGGTGAAGAAAGAAGAGCGCCTGCCCGAGTGGGTGATGAACCTGTCGGGCACGGCCGAGCAAATGAATGCCGTTGAGGAAGATGGCGACAAGTACTTGGTCGGGCCGCTCTGCGAAACCGCAGATACCTGCCTGAACAAGCGCCTGATCGTTGCCTTCAGCCTCGACAAGGAAGATGCCTACGCCATGTTGGTGGAAGTCCCGGCCGGTTTGCCGGCGGACAAGTCCCCGACGCGGCACGCCGATTACCGTTTTATCGGTAAGCCGGACGAGGGTATGCAAAAGCTGCTGATGGAGCAGCTCAAGAAAGATCCGAATTGGTACTAGGTTCCGTCTGACGGAGCCGGCGTCCATAGAAAGAAGCCCTTGTGCTTCTTTCTGTTTGCATCGCTCCTTGAGTGATGCATGACCAGGGGGCCGGGTTGCTCTGATCGATCAGGATCGGCGTGACCTACGGGTACAGGGAGTACCTGCGCAAGGGCCGGGTCAGGCGAAAAGCTGCGACGCAAGTTCACAAGACCTCAAGCTTGCTGAACTTGCGGCGGGCTTATCGCTCTCATGCTCGCGTTTCATGCCGCCCATAGCCGCAGTTTTGCTTTTTGCCTCTGGCCAACCATTACCGGGTATGTCGGCGTGACCATCTATCGAGAATTTTTCATCCGCGCTATAGGATCTTTCTGGCGCTAGGTGATGGATTTCTCAGACATTTCTGCCAATCAATCGAAGTCGTCCAGTATCTCTGAGCGAGCCTGATTTGGCCGCTTAACGGCATATTCACCCGCTCGAATGGCGGATACGAACTGACCGTTTGGACAAATATTTTCAAAAAAAGCCATGCCGATTCGGCATAGGGTAGGCGTTTACGGCATTAGACGCCGCTCCCTTGCATGGGAATAGTTGCGCCTTTTTTCGCCTGCCAGTAAGCCATTTCGGCCACGCTGCGGTGACCTTCCATGGAGGCAGATGCACACACTTTTTCGCTCTCGAGCGTTGCAGCTGGCGCATTTGCCGTAAGTCCACTTGAAGCAAGGGTAATGACATGAAGAAGGCAAAGCTAAGCCTCGCCTGGCAGATCCTCATCGGTTTGGTACTGGGTATTGCAATCGGTGCAGTGCTCAACCATTTCAGTGCTGAAAAGGCCTGGTGGATCAGCAATGTGTTGCAGCCAGCGGGCGATATCTTTATCCGCTTGATCAAGATGATCGTGATCCCGATTGTGATTTCTTCGCTGATCGTCGGTATTGCCGGTGTCGGCGACGCGAAAAAGCTCGGTCGTATCGGCGTCAAAACCATTCTTTACTTCGAAATCGTCACCACCATCGCCATCGTGGTGGGCCTGTTGCTCGCCAACCTGTTCCACCCAGGCGCTGGCATCGACATGAGTACTCTGGGTACCGTCGATATCTCCAAGTACCAGGCGACTGCTGCCGAAGTGCAGCATGAACATGCGTTCATCGAGACCATTCTTAACTTGATCCCTTCGAACATCTTCGCCGCTGTTGCCCGTGGCGAGATGCTGCCGATCATCTTCTTCTCGGTGCTGTTTGGCCTGGGGCTGTCGAGCCTCAAGCCTGAGCTGCGCGAGCCGCTGGTGACTATGTTCCAGGGCGTGTCCGAGAGCATGTTCAAAGTCACCCACATGATCATGAAGTACGCCCCTATCGGTGTATTCGCGCTGATCGCGGTGACGGTCGCCAACTTCGGCTTCGCCTCGCTGCTGCCACTGGCCAAGCTGGTGATCCTGGTTTACGTCGCGATCCTGTTCTTCGCCTTCGCGGTACTGGGTTTGATCGCACGCCTGTTCGGCTTCTCGATCCTCAAGCTGATCCGCATCTTCAAGGATGAGTTGGTATTGGCTTACTCCACCGCCAGCTCCGAAACCGTGCTGCCGCGTGTGATCGAAAAGATGGAAGCCTACGGCGCGCCGAAAGCGATCTGCAGCTTCGTGGTGCCGACCGGTTATTCGTTCAACCTCGACGGTTCGACCCTGTACCAGAGCATCGCGGCCATCTTCATTGCCCAGCTGTATGGCATTGACCTGTCGATCGGTCAGCAACTGATGCTGGTACTGACCCTGATGGTGACCTCCAAAGGTATCGCCGGCGTGCCGGGCGTGTCCTTCGTGGTGTTGTTGGCGACGCTGGGCAGCGTGGGCATCCCGCTGGAAGGCTTGGCGTTTATCGCCGGTGTCGACCGTGTGATGGACATGGCGCGTACCGCCCTGAACGTGATCGGCAACGCCTTGGCCGTACTGGTTATCTCCCGTTGGGAAGGCATGTACGACGATGCCAAGGGCGAGCGCTACTGGAATTCCCTGCCACACTGGCGCAGCAAGGAAGCCCTGCCTACGGCACAAGCCACCCGTAGCTGATTACCAATTGATCGAAAACAAACCCCGGAGAATTCCGGGGTTTGTCGTTTCTGCCAGCCCCGTTATCATTCGCCCCATCTTTCGGGGGACTTATCTGATGCTCAATGGCCTGTGGCTTGGCTTCTTTGTCGTGGCAATGGTGTCAGCACTGGCGCAATGGCTGGTGGGCGGTAACGCCTTGATCTTCGCGGCGATGGTCGAAAGCATTTTCGCCATGGCCAAATTGTCGGTGGAAGTCATGGTGCTGCTGTTCGGTACCCTGACGTTATGGCTGGGTTTTCTGCGGATCGCCGAAAAAGCCGGGATCGTCGATTGGCTGGCCAAGGCCCTGGGCCCGCTGTTTCGCCGCCTGATGCCGGAAGTGCCTGCCGGGCACCCCGCGATTGGTTTGATCACCCTCAACTTTGCCGCCAACGGCCTGGGCCTGGACAACGCTGCCACGCCCATCGGTCTGAAAGCCATGAAGGCGCTGCAAGAGCTCAACCCCATCCCCAATACGGCGACCAACGCTCAGATCCTGTTCCTGGTGCTCAACGCCTCCTCGCTGACGCTATTGCCGGTGACTATCTTCATGTACCGCGCCCAGCAAGGCGCTGCGGACCCGACGCTGGTGTTCCTGCCGATCCTGTTGGCCACCAGTGCGTCGACGCTGGTGGGCCTGCTGTCGGTGGCAGTCATGCAGCGCCTGCGGCTGTGGGACCCGGTGGTGCTGGCCTATCTGGTCCCCGGCGCGTTGATACTGGGTGGCTTCATGGCGCTGCTGGCGACCTTGTCCGCCACGGCGCTGGCCGGTTTGTCGTCGATCTTGGGCAACCTCACACTGTTTGGCTTGATCATGCTGTTCCTGGTGATCGGCGCGTTGCGCAAGGTCAAGGTGTACGAGGCCTTTGTGGAAGGCGCCAAGGAAGGCTTCGACGTAGCCAAGAACCTGTTGCCCTATCTGGTGGCGATGCTGTGCGCGGTTGGCGTGTTGCGTGCCTCGGGGGCCTTGGAGTTCGGCCTTGAGGGGATTCGCCATGTGGTGGCCTGGACGGGCCTGGATACGCGCTTTGTCGACGCGCTGCCGACCGCGATGGTCAAGCCGTTCTCCGGCAGCGCGGCGCGGGCGATGCTGATCGAGACCATGCAGACCCAGGGTGTGGATAGTTTTCCGGCGTTGGTGGCGGCGACGATCCAAGGCAGTACGGAAACCACGTTTTATGTGTTGGCCGTGTACTTCGGCTCGGTAGGCATCCAGCGGGCGCGGCATGCCGTGGGTTGTGCGTTGCTTGCGGAGTTTGCGGGTGTAGTGGCGGCTATTTCGGTGTGCTACTGGTTCTTCGGTTGAGCATGAGCCGCACCCTGTAGGAGCGAGCTTGCTCGCGAAAAACCTTAACGATAACGCGGGGCAGCAGATTCCCCGAAGCGTTCTCAGGTTTTTCGCGAGCAAGCTCGCTCCTACAGGGCGGTGGAATCATCGTTTCGGCGCAGTATTACCCTGTTGCACCACCCAATCCACCACCTGCTTATTCAACTGATCCCCGGCCTGGCCAAAAGCAGCCACCACCGCCGGCACCTTGGCGTCATTCACCGGCTGCCTCACTTCAAACCGACGGCTGGCGATAATCCTTTGATCACGCCCACGCACCAATCGCGCGTCGAGACGAATCACCACCTCCACTGCCGTGCCCCGATACTCGCTCTGAAACGCCTGCAACTGCCCGCCCAGCTCATAGTCGGCTTGCAGGTTGGTCTCGTCGGTACTCAACAATGTCACGCGCCCGTCGCGCTGGAAGCCATCCAGCAGGCGATTACGCAGCAACACCGGCGCCGGGTCGCTCCAGCGCGAGTTCGCGTAATTGCTGATCAGGTTCCCGTCAGGCACCACGGCGATGCGCGGGCTGTCGAGAAACTCGCTAGTCTGCGGCTTGGTCACGCGCAGCGACCAACTCACGGGCGTGCCTTGGCTGGCCGGTTGGGCGGACGCCAGGCGGTACACGTCCGACGGGTCCGGCTTGGGCAGGATCGAGCAGGCGCTGACCAGTGCCAGGGCCATAGGGACGATCATGTGGTAAGCACGCTTCATGGCGTGAACTCCTTGTTCTTATCGCTGCCCAGCAGGTAACCACTGGGGTTGGCTTCCAGGCGGCGAGAGATGGCGCGCAGCGAGCCGAGGGTTTCACGCAGCTCGCGCACGGCTGGTGCCAGTTCGTTGAGGCCCTGCATGCCACTGTTTACCGAGTCCTGGTTATTGGTCAGCAAGGTATTGATGGTGGCGGTGCTTTGCTCCAGGGATTTCATCGCCTGCTCGGCGCTGCCGAAGGCTTGCTTGCCTTGTTCGCTGAGCAAGCCATTGGCGCTGCGCATCAGCACGGTGGTTTGCTCCAGCGCCGCGCCCGCCTGTTTGCTCACCTGCATCAATTGCTGCATCACCACCTTGATGTCGCCGCGTTGCTCGGCAATGGCGCCGGTAGTTTGTTGCAGGTTGTCCAGGGTGTTGCTCAGGCGTTCGACGTTTTCCCGCGAGAACAGGTGGTTGGCGTTGTGCAGCAGCAGGTTGACGCTGGTCATCAGGTCGTTGCTGTTATTGAGCAGGCGCGCGATGGGCGATGGCGACGCGATGATTTCCGGCAGGTTGCCGTCCTTGCCCTTGAGTTCCGGGCTCTGTGGGGTGCCGCCACTGAGCTGGATGATCGAGGTGCCGGTGATGCCGGTCAGGGCCAGTTTGGCCTGGGTGTCTTCCTTGATCGGCGTTTGCCCGGCCAGGCGAATGCGAGCCAGAACGCGGCGCGGGTCTTTGGGGTCCAGGCGCAGGCTGATCACGTCGCCCACCTTGATGCCGCTGTACTGCACCGCACTGCCCTGGGACAGGCCGCTGACCGCCTCGTTGAAGATCACTTCGTAATCCTGGAAGGCGGTATCGACGCTGGACTTGGCCAGCCACAGGCCAAACAGCATCGCGCCGACCACCACAATTACGCTGAACAGTCCGATCATCACATGATGGGCTCGGGTTTCCATGTCATACCTCGTTGAGCGATTGAGCGGCATCCAATGCCGCGCGGCCCCGGGGGCCGTGGAAATATTCGTGAATCCAGGCGTCGTTCGTTTCCGACACGACATCGATGGCGTCGGCCACCAGCACTTTCTTCTGCGCCAGCACCGCCACACGGTCGGTGATGGTGTACAGCGTGTCGAGGTCGTGGGTGACCAAAAACACACTCAAGCCCAACGCATCGCGCAGGGTGAGGATCAGTTGGTCGAATTGCGCCGCGCCAATCGGGTCGAGACCGGCGGTGGGTTCGTCCAGGAACAGGATGTCCGGGTCCAAGGCCAGTGCGCGGGCCAGGGCTGCACGCTTGATCATGCCGCCGGATAACGAGGCCGGGTATTTATCGGCCGCCGACAGCGGCAACCCTGCCAGGGCCAGCTTCACCGCCGCCAAGTGCTCGGCATCGGCGCGGCTGAGGCCGGCGTGCTCGATCAAGGGCAGGGCCACGTTTTCGGTCACCGTCAGCGAGGAAAACAGAGCGCCCTTCTGGAACAGCACGCCAAAGCGGCGCTCCACCAGCGAGCGTTCATGTTCGGGCAGGCTCGGCAGGTTTTTGCCGAACACCCGTACTTCGCCTTCGCTGGGGCGACGCAGGCCAACGATGCTGCGCAACAACACGGATTTACCGCTGCCAGAGCCGCCCACCACCGCCAGGATCTCGCCCTTGTACAAATCCAGGTCGAGGTTCTCGTGCACGCTTTGGCTGCCAAAACGGTTGCACAGGCCACGCACTTCAATCACCGCCTCAGTGGGCGCACGGTGTAGACGACTCACCAGCCCATCTCCATGAAAAACATTGCCGCGACCGCATCCAGCACGATCACCACAAAGATCGATTGCACCACGCTCGACGTGGTGTGCGCGCCGACTGACTCGGCACTGCCGCTGACTTTAAAACCTTCCAGGCAGCCAATGGCCGCGATCAAAAAGGCAAAGATCGGCGCCTTCACCATGCCCACCAGAAAGTGCTGCACGCCAATGTCCGATTGCAGCAGCGAAAGAAACATCGCCGGCGAAATATCCAGGGCCACCGCACACACCACACCACCGCCGACGATCCCCGAGAGCATCGCCAGGAACGTCAGCATCGGCAACGCCACCAGCAGCGCCAGCACGCGGGGTAATACCAACAGCTCCATAGGGTCCAGGCCCAGGGTGCGGATGGCGTCGATTTCTTCGTTGGCTTTCATGGAGCCGATTTGCGCGGTGAATGCACTGGCGGTACGGCCGGCGATGAGGATTGCGGTGAGCAACACGCCGAATTCGCGCAGGAAGGAGAAGGCCACCAGGTCCACGGTAAAGATCGTCGCGCCGAAGCTCTTGAGCACGGTGGCGCCAAGGAAGGCCACGACGGCGCCCACCAGAAAGGTCAACAGCGCAACGATAGGCGCCGCATCCAGGCCGGTCTGTTCGATGTGGGCGACCATGGGCGTCAGGCGCCAGCGTTTGGGCCGCCAAATGCCGCGGGCGAAGGTTTCGAGGATCAGGCCGATAAAGCCCAACAGCTTCATTGCGTCTTGCCAGACCGTGTCTACTGCGCGACCGATACGGGCCAGCACTTGAATGCCGGCGGCCTCTTCTGGCTCTTTGATCGGTACGCAAAAGTCATTCAGGGAGCGGTAGACGGTCTTGAGCAGTGCCCGGTCGGCGGCTGCCAGGGTGCAATCGGTCTGTTCGGCAGAGTGTTCGATGCGCGCAGGGCCCAGCAACTCCACCAGCAGCGAGGCGCCGGCTGTATCCAGCGCACCGAGGCCGTTGAGGTCAATGCGGGCGCCGGCGTCGTATTGGCCGTCGAATGTGGCCGACAGCTTTTTCAGGTTGGCGTAGTGGGCCAGCGTCCAGTCGCCGGTAATCCGTAGCGAAGGCGGGGTGCTGGACGTATCAAGATGGGCCGCGCCGGCCGTCGTGCGAGTGGTCATAAGCTCCGAGCTTGTTTGGCTATCCACAATTGCTACGTAATAGCACGATCCGGCTTACTTTGGGTTGTCCGCTTGTGCTGTGTCTATCACCTTGAAGCGTAGAACGCCGATGACTTGCCCGTCTTCGGTGAGCACCTGCACCTGCCAGCGCCCCACGGCGTCACCCGGGAAGTTCTGCTTGTGGGTCCAGGCGCGATAGCCTTCCTTGCGCCCACCGTGGATGTCCAGGGCAATGCGGTCGACTTCCTGGCCGTTGAATTTCCACACATGGTAGATGCGCTCATCCAGCCCGCGTGGCGCGTTGATCGCGGTGTAGGCGTACAGCCCACCGCTGCGCAATTGGGCGGCGGTGACTTGCTTGAGGTCGTCGCCCGGCGTGCGGTCTTGCAGTTGGGTGCTGATGGCGACTTCGGTCATCCACAGGGTGGCGGGCGGTACCCAGCTGCGCAGGAACCAGCCGGCGCAGCCGATGGCGGCCGTTACCCCCAGCAGCATCGCCCAGCCCTTGAGGCTACGCAGCGGCAGGCTCACGGCCAGGCTGGGAATCGACAAGACCATGGCTACACCCAACGCCAGTTTGTAACTCTGGGCGGTGGTCAGGTGCATGATGATCGGCAGCGCGGTCAGCAACGCGGCGAACAGGGTCAGGGTGTGCAGGGCCAGGAACAGCGAGCGCTTGGGCGCCAGCCATTTGTAATACAGCGGGTCGATGATCGACACCAGCGCCGCCGCGCCCAGCAGGCCAGTGAACAGCGATTGGCCGCTGTTCCAAGCGGTGGTGACGAAAAAGAAGGGCAGCACGAAAAACAGACTTTCCTGGTGGATCATCTGGGTGGCGTAGCGCAGCAGCGGTTCAGGGATCTCGCGATTGAAGACCTTGGTGAACAGTTGCGTAAAGCTGTTCTCCAGCATCAGCCACAACCAGCTCACCAGCATGATCACCGCGATCCAACTGGCCATGCCCTGCTGGCGGTCTACCAGAATGAAGCTGCCGACCCCCGAGATGAAACCGCCGAGTGCAATCACCCCTGGGTAGCGCTTGATCAGTTCTATAACGCGCTGGATGAGGGGCGGCAAGTTCGGCATGGGCGGTTCACTGGTTGTGGGAAAAATCTCAGACAGAATAACGCCTTAGCCCGATATTCTGTGCGTCATTACTCAACAGGTTTGCGATAAAGCCTCAAGCCGATCAAACCAAGGATGATCAGGCCCAGCACGCCCGCACCGATCCAGGTCAACGCGTCATAACTCAACAGCGGTTTTTCGATGCGCCAGTAGCCCGGCTGCTGGAACGCTTCGCGCATGGCCTGGTTGGTTTGCGCCAGGCTTACAGCCTTGATGCGTTTGACCGGATCGCTGAAACGCCCGTTGCTGTAGTCGCCGGCCGCACTCCAATAATAGTCGGCCAGCGCGCTGTTGCCCTGCACCGCCCAAGCCTGCCGGGCAATGGCGGCTTGCTGCAGGCGTGTGAATACTGTTGGGTCGAGGCCGTCCTTGAGCAGTTGGGCCTTGAGGTCTTGCAAGACCTGCTCAGCTTCAGGGAGGTTTTCTCGCTCAAGGTCGGCATTCAAGCTGAGGAATCCAACGCCGCCGAGCACTTCGCGTTCTACCCAGGGGCCGTAGGACAAACCGTGCTTGAGGCGCAGTTGCCGGTACAGTGCCCAGTCGAGGTAATCCTTGAGCAGGTTGTAGGTTTCATCATGCTGGTCATCCAACACCGGCTCGGGGAACAGCCAGTGCAGCTTGGCGCCATCGCCCACCCAGCCGCGGATCAGGTCGCGGTGGCTGGCGGCGGAGTGTTGGATTTCCGGAAGCGGGCGATGTTCGCTCGGCTCCACGGGGTCGAGTTGACCATAGGTGCGTTCCAGGTAGGCAGGCAGCAGTTTGTCGAGATCGCCGACGACGATCAGGGTCATGTTGTTCGGCGCGTACCATTCGTTGCGCAGCTTCTCCAACTGATCGCGGGTGAGGTGGCTGACCTCGGCGCGTTCGGCGCACTTGAGGCCCAACTCCACGGCCAATTGGTTGCTGGCGCTGTGACCGAGGTCCTGGCGGTCCAGCAGGCGTTGCAAGTGTGAGTAATGGCCGCCGTCTTCGCGCTCCACCACCTGTTTGGCGGCGTTGATATGGGCGTCGGTCAGTTGCGTGCGCGTGAGGATTGCCAGCAGCAGGTCCAGCACCTTGCGTTGGTTCTGCGCGGGCGCCTCGATCACGAAGGTGGTATCGGCGTTGCTGGTGTAGGCGTTCCACTCGCCGCCCAGGGCTTGCATGCGGTCTTCGAGGTCGCCCTCGCCGCCGCCGTCGATGCCGCTGAACAGCAAGTGCTCGAACAAGTGCGGCAGTTCTTTTTCTTCGCAACCGAAGTCGTCCAGGCCCACACCAACCACCAGGCGAATAGCGACATGCCCACGCTCGGTGCCCGGTTTGAGCAGCAGTTGCAGGCCGTTGGGCAAGGTGTAGCCCTCGACTTGCAGACGGTCAAAGGCAAAGGCGTGTGCCGAGCCCAAGAGCAGGCAGGCGAGTAACAGGCGACGCATAACAAGCTTCCTGGCGAATGAGGTCCATTGTTAACTGACTTCGCTCGCGGGCGTACGTTCAGGGCGAATGGGTAATGTCGGCAATACTTTCAGCCGAGAGCGCGCCAGTGTCGGACGTTTCCAACACTACATAAGCACTGCTGCAAAACAATGAGTTCAAGCGTTTCATGTCGGCAATCAGTTCCAAGTGCAGGGAACTGGTTTCCAGGCTCTGCACGATCTTGCGCTGCAGGCGGCTGACATGGGCGTGGGCCAGGCGGCGTTCCTGGGCGCGGAAGCGGCGCTTTTCTCGCAGTAATTGGCGGGCGCTTTCCGGGTCGCCGCTGAGAAACACCGACAGGCCCAGGCGCAGGTTGGCGATCAACTGGCTGTTCAGGCCGCTGAGTTCCTCCAGGCCCACTTCGGAAAATTGCCGGCGCTGCGAGGTCTTCTGTTGCTGGACCTTGCGCAGCATGCGTTCGATCAGGTCACCCGCCAGTTTCAGGTTGATCGACAGCTCGATGATCTCGGCCCAGCGGCGATTGTCTTGCTCACTGAGGTCTTCACGGGGCATTTGCGCCAGGTAGAGTTTGATCGCGCTGTAGAGCGCTTCGACGTCATCGCTCAGGCTGCGCATTTCTTGGGTAACGGCGGTTTGATTGCCGCGCAGCACTTCCTGCATCGAGGTAAGCATATTGTCGATCAAGTCGCCCAGGCGCAGGGTTTCGCGGGCGGCGTTCGCCAGGGCCAGGCTTGGGGTATTCAATGAGGCCAGGTCCAGATGGCGTGGCTTGGCTTTGCCATTGGTTTCGGGGCGTTCCGGCAGCAGCCATTCGCACAGGCGTGCCATCGGCCCGATGGTGGGCAACAGGATCAGGCAACGGCTGACGTTGTAGAGCAGGTGGAAGGTGATGACCATGCCCTGAACGCTGTAGTCCAGGCCGTCCATCCAGCCTACGAGCGGGTCGAGCACCGGAATGATCAGCAACAGACCGATCAATTTGTACAACAGGCTGCCCAGGGCCACTTGGCGACCGGCAGTGTTTTGCATGCTGGTGCTGAGAAAAGCCAGTACGCCGCTGCCGATGTTGGCGCCGATCACCAGGCCGATGGCCACGTGCAAGCCGATCACGCCGGCACCGGCCAGGGTGGCCGTGAGCAACACGGCGGCAAGGCTGGAGTAGGAAATCATCGCGAACAGCGCGCCGACCAGGGCGTCCAGCAAGATATCGCCGGTCAGCGAAGCGAAGATGACTTTGACGCCCTGGGCATGGGTAATGGGCCCGGCGGCTTCGACGATCAATTGCAGCGCGAGGATGATCAGGCCCAGGCCGATCCCGACCCGGCCCAACTGCCCTGCCCGCGTCTGTTTGCGCGACAGGAAGAAAATCACCCCGAGGAAGATCAGCAGCGGCGACAGCCAGGACAAATCGAACGTCAGCACCCGCGCCATCAAAGCCGTACCGACGTCGGCGCCAAGCATGGTGGCCAGGGCCGGTGTAAGGCTCATCAGCCCTTGGCCGACGAACGAAGTCACCAGCATCGCGGTGGCGTTACTGCTTTGCACCATGGCCGTCACCAGGATACCGGCGACAAATGCCAGCCAGCGCTTGGACATGTTCTGCCCGATGACTTGGCGCAAATTGGAACCGTAGACCCGCAGGATGCCGGTTCGGACGATATGCGTGCCCCAGATAAGCAGGGTCACGGCGGAAAGCAGATTGAGCAAGGTCAGCATGCTCGGCCCCCCGTGTGGGTGCGCTCCAGCAGGAGCGAAGGAAAGTTACCGCGTGCCGCTCTACGTCTTGTCCCTAAGCTGTAGTTGGCGAATGGGCTCTGCGCCAGCATCGCATAGCTAAACTTGGGATTGAAACAAAACTGTCATGAAGATCGTTCCCCACGCTCGGCGTGGGAACGCATCCTGTGACGCTCTGCGTCACTTTGCGGACGCGGAGCGTCCGAGAGGGCATTCCCACGCGGAGCGTGGGAACGATCACTCGCGGGTCAAATTTACTGACCCGGAATATCCTTGCGCAGTTTCACTGGGTCCTGCTGTTTCTTCTTTTTCGCGATGGCGGTACGCATCTTGATGTTCACCGCTTCCACCGCCAGCGAGAACGCCATGGCGAAGTAGACGTAGCCTTTTGGCACGTGCACGTCGAAGGATTCTGCGATCAGCACGGTACCCACGACCAGCAGGAACGACAGCGCGAGCATTTTCAGCGACGGGTGCTTGTCGATGAATTCGCTGATAGTGCCGGCAGCCAGCATCATCACCAATACCGCAACGACGATGGCGGCAACCATCACCGGCACGTGGGAAACCATGCCGACGGCGGTAATCACCGAGTCCAGGGAGAACACGATGTCGATGATGGCGATCTGGATAATGGTGTAGATGAATTTGCCACCGGCGCCTTTGGGCTCGTCCTGGGTTTCATCTTCACCTTCCAGGGCGTGGTACATCTCCTGGGAGCTTTTCCACAGCAGGAACAGGCCACCGAAGAACAGGATCAGGTCGCGACCGGAGATGCCCTGGCCAAACACCACGAACAGGTCGGCGGTCAGTTGCATGACCCAGGTGATCGACAGCAGCAACAGGATGCGCGTGACCATGGCCAACGCCAGGCCGAAGATCCGAGTGCGCGCCTGCATATGCTTGGGCATGCGGCTGACCAGGATCGAAATCATGATGATGTTATCGATGCCCAGGACGATCTCAAGGGCCGTCAGGGTGAAGAAGGCAATCCAGATTTCCGGATTGGTCAGCCATTCCATGTGTATTCCTTTGAGCAAATGTTAAACCGCGCAAGCTGTAGCTCCGCGCGGTGAGTGAGTCGGTACGATTATAGAGTGCTGAACAGCGGAAAAATCCCCATCAGCAATGCGGCGAACATTATGCACAGGCACACCAGCACTGCCCACTTGAGCGTGAAGCGCTGGTGATCGCCGAATTCGATACCCGCCAGGGCAACCAGCAAGTACGTCGAGGGTACCAGTGGGCTGAGCAAATGCACGGGTTGCCCGACGATCGACGCCCGCGCCATTTCCACAGCGGTGATGCCGTAATGGCTGGCGGCTTCGGCCAGTACCGGCAGTACGCCGTAGTAGAACGCGTCGTTGGACATGAAGAAGGTAAACGGCATGCTCACCAGCGCGGTAATCACCGCCAGGTAAGGGCCCATCGCTTCGGGGATGACCGCCAACAGGCTTTTGGACATGGCGTCGACCATGCCGGTGCCCGACAGGATGCCCGTGAAGATACCGGCGGCGAAGATCAAACCCACCACGGCCAATACGCTACCGGCGTGAGCCGCGACGCGGTCTTTCTGCTGCTGCAGGCACGGGTAGTTGACGATCATGGCGATACTGAACGCCACCATGAACAGCACCGGCAGCGGCAACAGGCCGGCAATCAGGGTGCACATCAACGCCAGGGTCAGGGCGCCGTTGAACCAGATCAGTTTTGGGCGGCGAGCGTCGGGGAATTGCGACACGCTGATTTCGCTGTGGTCGATCTCGTCGCCCTGCAGGTGCAATTCACCCAGGCGCGCACGTTCGCGCTTGCCGTACATGTAGGCAATCACCAGGATCGCCACGACACCGGCGGCCATGGCCGGGATCATCGGTACGAAGATGTCCGACGGGTCTACATGCAGCGCACTGGCGGCGCGCGCCGTCGGGCCGCCCCAGGGGGTCATGTTCATCACGCCACCGGCGAGAATGATCAGGCCGGCCATGATCCGTGGGCTCATGCCGATGCGCTGGTACAGCGGCAGCATGGCCGCGACGCAGATCATGTAGGTGGTGGCACCGTCACCGTCCAGGGATACCACCAACGCGAGCACGGCAGTGCCGACCGACACCTTGAGGGGGTCGCCCTTGACCATCTTGAGGATCTTGCGCACGGCCGGGTCGAACAGGCCGGAGTCGATCATCAAAGCAAAATAGAGGATGGCGAACATCAGCATCACGCCGGTCGGCGCAAGCTTGGTGATGCCTTCGAGCATCATCGGGCCGATCTTCGGTGCGAAACCGCCGAACAGCGCGAACAGGATCGGCACGATGATCAAGGCGATCAGCGCGGACAGGCGCTTGGTCATGATCAGGAACATGAACGTGATGACCATGGCAAAGCCAAGGAAAGTCAGCATAGGAATACTCCAGGCGTAGCGCGGCTAGGGAATGGCGGACCGAGTGGCGGTCAGCGCAGAACGAAAGGCACGAGGCGTACGGGTGGAGTTGGAGCGAACAGGCGGGTACGAGCGGACATCGGGAATCACCATTGTTGTTGTTAACAGCCGGTCTGTTGCCGGCAGTGGAGGCGATCCTAGACGGGGAAGCTTTCAGCCAGCTTTCGCTGGGAAAACAGCTGATGAAGGGCAGGCACCAATCTTCAGGTTGGCGCAGAACAAAATGTGGGAGCTGGCTTGCCTGCGATGGCGGTGTATCAGCCAATATCTCTTATGGCTGTGACGCCGTCATCGCAGGCAAGCCAGCTCCCACATTTGGAAGGTGGTTGCTAATAAAATTCAGGGCAGTTCGAGGCCGCCGGCGGCTTTATGCAGCGCCCGCAAATGCTCACCCACTTGTTTGAGGTTGGCCTCACAGGCGGCAATCTCGGCGGCGCGAGACGGATCGAGCAGCGCCCTCACCTCCTTATCCAGCTCGCCGGTCAACGACTGCAACTGCTTCTGGCGTTCGGCGCTTTCTGATTCCAGGCGCTTGGCTTCCGAAGGTTGCGGCAGGCCATAACCCCCACTGTCCAGCAACTCGGCCGGGCGGCTCAGAAAGCCACTGTTGGCGAGAATTTGCTGCAGCGTGTTGTTGGCTTTCTCCATGCCGCCGTATTTCAGCTCGCGGGCATTGAGATAGCGTTGTTTGACCTCATCCTGGGCGAGCATCAGTTGTTTGCGATAGCTGGCCTGCTCCAGCAGCAACAGTGCGGCGCTGGTACGCAGGTCGGCCTGGGCAAACCATTGGCGACGCGCTTGCGCGTCCAGGGACAACCAGTCTTCGACTTGGGTCTGCTTGATAGGCAGTTGCTTGCGTAGCACATCGAACATGGCCTGGTAGCGCTCGCGGAACGAGTCGAAGTGATACCCCAGGCGCAGGGCTTCGCGCTTGTCGTTCAATACACTGGTATCGGCTAGGCCGCGGGCGCTGAGCACTTCCAGCAAGCCGTTGGGGGTGATGTTGTCCAGGCCGGTCAATTGCGGGTTGGCACTGCCACTGCGCAACAGTTTCAGGCTTTCGACCGCACAGTTGTTGGAAATGAAGAAGTAGTTGCCGTCGTAGCTCCAGTGCATCTCGGCGGCATGTTCGACGGTGTCGTTGATTTCCTGGCGGCTGAGCTTCAGTGGCACCGACGCCAGGCCACGCAGTTCGGTCTTGGTGTACTCATCAATGACCTGGGCCAGCGGCAGCACGAACAGCCGTGACGGGTATTTGCCCACCAGGCCATCCCAGCTCGACAGCTGAACGTCACCGACGAAGGCGCGATAAGACAAGACCAGGTGCCGGTCCAGATCTAGCCGGCAATCCGGGCCACGCGGGCGGCCCGGGGCGCAAATCACCAGGCGCAACATGCTGTGGCCCCAACGGCTCACCAGGTTCTGGTTGGCTTCGGCCAGCAAATAGTCGATTTCATACACGCGTTCCGGATCGATCTGGCCCAGGGGCGTCTTGGCGAAATCGTTGCCTGCGTTCAGGAAGGCATAGGTGCTGGCGCAGGTGTCTTGTTCGGGTGGAGCCCAGCCGAAGTGATCCTTGTAATAACGGAACAGCGCGGGGCGGCGACAGGCGTAGCTGGGGTCCAGGAGGAAGTACTCCATGTTGACCGCCACGAACTCCAGCGGGCTGGTGGTTTCGTAGATGTCCGGGCTGCGTACCACCTGATGGTTGTGCTGCTCACGCTCGCCGCGCCGACCCACATATTGTGGCCAGCCGGCGAGATCCAGTAGGCGCGGGTCGTCACTGAGGGTAAAGCGGCGGTCGTTCTGGCCACGGCACTGGTCGGGCAAGCCGATCAAGCCGGTGATGCTGTTCTGACGGCTGCAGCGTTGGATCAGCGTACGCTCGTCCTTGGACCACAGGCGCGCACGGTCATAGATGTGGGTCAGTTCATGCAGCACGGTGGCGAGCATTTCCCGGCGCACAGTACCGTGGGGGCGATTGGTTTTCTGGGTGGCGGCACTGCCGTCAGTCAGGCTGGCGAGCAGGTTCTGGTTGAGGTCCAGTTCGGACACCAGGGATGCCTGGCCGTAAGCGTTTTCAGGCATCTTGTCGGTCCAGCCGACATCGATGCGCCGATCCAACTGCTCGACAAGACGCGGCGGTAAGGAGCGCAGCGCTTCATCGAGCAATGCCTGGCTGGCCTGCTGTTCGGCCGGGCTCAAGCCTTCGGTCTTGAGCCGCAGTTGCAAGCCGGCCTGGGCCGTACTTGCGCACAGCAGCACGGCCCCGGCCAGGAGCCAGGTTTTGAGGCGCCTCACAGAGCGAGGATAGCTTCTGCGAGGGTCTGGTCGCTGGCATCACGGGCTTCTGGCACGCGGGTGCGAAGGGTATCGAACGCGGCTTCCAGCTGGGCGCCACGGATCTCGCCATTGGTGGCGACGAAACTGGCGGCGTCATCGTGGGCTTCGCGCACGACCTTGGAGTCGCGGATGGAGGTGGTGGTGTCCGAGGAGAAATCAATTGTGCGCGCCGAGGCACGCACGACGATGTTGCTGGTGGCCTTCAAGGTTTGCGCCTGGGCGACATCGGCCAAAAACAGCAGGCCGAGGGCGGCGACGATCAGCGGGCTACGCATGGGATGACTCCAATGACAAAGATAGAAATACAACGATGATTATTGGACGAGAATTGCCTGCGCCAGTTCAAGGTCGCTTGCATGAAGTTTTGGCTGGGTACGGCGTAGATAGTCCAGCGCGGACTCCAGGCGTGCGCCCCGCCATTGGCCGTCAGTGGCAATGAAAGCGGCAGCATCATCCCGAGCGGCCAGGACCAACTTATTGTCGAACGGCGCAGAGGTCACTTTGCTGGTGGCATACACGCTGACAACAGTGCTCTGGGTGGACACATCCAACGCGCAAGCCATGGGTGACCAGCAGGCGCAAAACAGAACAGGAACACTCAATAAACGGTATGAAAAAGCCATGGGACTCGACAATTGAAAGCGAGCGCCAAGGCTAGCGCAACCGCCGGGCGAGAGCCAGCGCCGAGCCATCCGGGAGCGGCGGGCGCTCCCGTCTGGTTGCCGTGGGTCAGATAGCCAGGATGGCCTGAGCCAGCTGTGCATCGGTAGCGGTATTCAATTGCGGCGCTTGTTGGCGGATCTGGGCCAGGGCGCTTTCCAGCTTCACGCCACGGATGGCGCCTTCGCTGGCGACAAAGCTGGCGGCGTCGTCACGGGCCGCTTGTACGACCTTGTTGTCGCGCAGGGATGAGGTGGCGTCAGACGTAGCATCGGAGGTTGCCTTCAGAGCGCCGACGATCGAGTCGGTCGTCATGATCAGGCTGCTCGCGTTGGCATTGGCAGCCAGGGTCAGCACAGCGGCAGTGCACAGCAGGCGAAGACGGGACATGGGGTAACTCCTGTAGACGAATAATAAGGTGGCGCGAAACGGCCACAATGAAACGGACTGGGACTGTCGAGCATCAGACGCACGCTCTACAGGGTTCGCCACGTGGTGAACCGATATTAGGCGTGTGCCCAGCTATTCGGAAGCCTGTAATTAAACTGTACCTGTCATATTTTATTAATTTAAAACTGTATCTGTGTGCTTGAATCGAGCCAATCCAATGCGCTATCGCAGATACAACAAAGCCCGCCTCCGGTTACCCGGGGCGGGCTTTGCTTTGACAAATCAGGGTGCTGGCAGTGGACCCGTCAGGTCAGGGCCAGCGGGCGCCACTTAGCGCCAGAACGGCTTGCTCAGCTCTTCGTAGCGTTGAGCTTCGCTGATACCAGCGTCAGCCAGCAGACGCGAATCCAGGCGAGCCAGTTGGTGGCGGCTGGAGATGCGGCGCTGCCACAACATCAGGTTGGCGAGAACGCGCAAAGGCAGGGAAGCCTGGGTGTTTACAGCTTTTTCTTCGAAGAACAGTTCGGAACTGAGTGTACGTTCCATGATGACATCCTTCCGCTTGTGGCGGGATTAGGTAGTGGTTTAACTGATGCCAATGATCCTCCTCCAGCGCAAGACTCTCTAGATACAGTTCACCTGTATTGTGAGAGGCCAGTTAACTGTTTAAGAGGGCTGTACGGTACGAAATTGGGGCAACTGTACCTGTGCGCACTTAAAAGGTGCGAAATAGGCGTTTTTAAGCTGAGGCGTGGGATATTTCGGTAGGAAATGACCAGTACAGCAGTACAGTTTTTTCCAGAAGTACGAGTGGGTTCACCGAGCTGATGAAACTGTATTTGCATCAGCCCGGATCTGTATTCATCAAGCCTTGAGCATGTGCCCGGTTTCTTCCAGGTTAATGTGCCAACTCAGTGCTTCGCGCAGGATGTGCGGGGTATGCCCACCGATGGCGCAGGCAGCATCGAAGTAAGTGTTCAGGGCATCGCGGTAGGCTGGGTGCACGCAGTTATCGATGATGACCCGAGCGCGCTCCCGTGGCGCCAGGCCCCGCAGGTCGGCAAGGCCTACTTCGGTGACGAGAATGTCCACGTCATGCTCGGTGTGATCCACATGGCTGACCATCGGTACCACGCTGGAAATTGCGCCGCCCTTGGCAATGGACTTGGTGACGAAGATCGCCAGGTGCGCATTGCGGGCGAAATCCCCGGAGCCGCCGATGCCGTTCATCATCCGCGTGCCGCAGACGTGGGTGGAGTTGACGTTGCCGTAGATATCGAACTCCAGCGCGGTATTGATACCGATGATGCCCAGGCGCCGTACCACTTCAGGGTGGTTGGAAATTTCCTGCGGGCGCAGCACCAATTTGTCCTTGTAGTGCTCCAGGTTGCCGAATACATCGGCATTGCGTCGCTCCGACAAGGTAATCGAACTGCCGGAGGCAAAGCTCAGCTTGCCGGCGTCGATCAGGTCGAAGGTCGAATCCTGCAACACTTCCGAGTACATGGTCAGGTCTTCGAACGGCGACTCGATCAGCCCGCACATCACCGCGTTGGCAATATTACCGATGCCGGCTTGCAGCGGGCCGAGCTTGTTGGTCATGCGCCCGGCATCGACTTCTTGCTTGAGGAAGTTGATCAGGTGGTTGGCGATGCCTTGGGTGTCGCTATCAGGCGGCGTTACCGTGGAGGCGGAGTCCGCCTGGTTGGTGATGACGATGGCGACGATTTTCTCGGGTGGGATCGGAATCGCAGTGCTGCCAATGCGGTCGTCGACTTTCACCAGCGGGATCGGCGTGCGCGTCGGCCGGTAGGTCGGGATGTAGATGTCGTGCAGCCCTTCCAGGTTCGGGTTGTGCGCCAGGTTGATCTCGACGATCACCTGTTTGGCAAAAATCGCGAAGCTGGCCGAGTTGCCTACGGAGGTGGTGGGCACGATATGCCCTTGCTCAGTGATCGCGACGGCTTCGATCACGGCGATGTCGGGCAATTTGAGCTGATTGTTGCGCAGTTGCTCGACGGTTTCCGACAGGTGCTGGTCGATAAACATCACCTCGCCGGCATTGATCGCCTTGCGCAGGGTGCTGTCGACTTGAAAGGGCATGCGTCGTGACAGTACGCCGGCTTCGGTCAACTGCTTGTCCAGGTCATTGCCCAGGCTGGCGCCGGTCATCAGCGTGATTTTGAGCGGCGAAGTCTTGGCGCGTTCGGCCAGGGCGTGGGGGACGGCCTTGGCTTCACCGGCACGGGTGAAGCCGCTCATGCCGACGGTCATGCCGTCCTCGATCAGTGCAGCGGCGTCTGCCGCGCTCATGACCTTGTTCAACAACGAAGGCAAGCGGATACGATCACGGTACATGAATTGTTATCTCTGGCTACGGAAAGCAAGGTGGGCAGTGTAGTGATTTCAAAAAGTTTCGGCCCGCTACCATGGTCGAATGCCAGGTCGCGATTTAGAGCCTTTGGTCGGGTTTCATGTGTGTGCAAAGCGGGACGCAGAGCATCCCGGGACGCGTTTCCACGCAGAGCTTGGGAACCATAAAAAAACCCCAGCCTACAGCAGGCCAGGGTTTCGGGTATTGCGTTGGCGCAGTGTTATTCGACGGCTTTGACCATGTCTTCGATGACCTTTTTGGCATCACCGAAGACCATCATGGTCTTGTCCAGGTAGAACAACTCGTTATCCAGGCCGGCGTAGCCGCTGGCCATCGAGCGCTTGTTGACGATGATGGTCTTGGCCTTGAACGCCTCGAGAATCGGCATGCCGGCGATGGGGGAGTTCGGGTCGTTCTTGGCAGCCGGGTTGACCACGTCGTTCGCGCCCAGCACCAGCACCACGTCGGCCTGGCCGAACTCGGAGTTGATGTCTTCCATCTCGAACACCTGGTCGTAAGGCACTTCGGCCTCGGCCAGCAATACGTTCATGTGCCCGGGCATGCGACCCGCCACGGGGTGGATCGCGTACTTTACGGTGACGCCGTGGTGGGTCAGCTTCTCGGTCAGCTCCTTGAGCGCGTGTTGTGCCCGCGCCACTGCAAGGCCGTAGCCTGGGACGATAATCACGGTATCGGCATTGGTCAGCAGGAAGGTGGCGTCATCAGCGGAGCCGGACTTCACCGGGCGTGCTTCTTTGGAGCCCGCCGCGGCGCCAGCATCCGGCGCATTGCCGAAACCGCCCAACAGCACATTAAAGAAGGAGCGGTTCATCGCCTTGCACATGATGTACGACAGGATCGCGCCGCTGGAGCCCACCAGGGAACCAGCGATGATCAGCATCGAGTTGTTCAGCGAGAAACCGATGCCCGCCGCTGCCCAGCCGGAATAGCTGTTGAGCATCGACACCACCACGGGCATGTCGGCGCCGCCAATCGGGATGATGATCAGCACACCCAGTACAAAGGCCAAGGCCAGCATCAGCGCGAACGCAGTGAGGTTGCCGGTAAACATGAACGCCAGGCCCAGGCCCAGGGTTGCGAGGCCGAGCACCAGGTTCAGTTTGTGTTGGCCGCCGAACTGTACCGGTGCGCCCTGGAACAGGCGGAACTTGTACTTGCCCGACAGCTTGCCGAATGCGATCACCGAGCCGGAGAAGGTGATTGCACCGATAGCGGCACCGAGGAACAGTTCCAGGCGATTACCGGCCGGTATCGAATCGCCCAAGTGCTTGACGATGCCCAGGGACTGCGGCTCGACCACGGCGGCAATGGCGATGAACACTGCTGCCAGGCCGATCATGCTGTGCATGAACGCGACCAGCTCTGGCATCTTGGTCATTTCAACACGCTTGGCCATGATCGAGCCGGCGGTGCCGCCGACCAGTAGGCCAACGATGACGTAGCCGATACCGGCAGTCGCCAGTTCAGCCCCCAGCTTATAGATGAGGCCGACGGTGGTGAGCACCGCCAGCGCCATGCCGAGCATGCCGAACAGGTTGCCGCGCCGCGAAGTGGTCGGGTGCGAGAGGCCTTTGAGGGCCTGGATGAAACAGATCGACGCGATCAGGTAGAGCGTCGTCACGAGATTCATGCTCATTACTTGGGCGCCTCTTCTTTTACTTTCGGGGCTTTCTTCTTGAACATCTCAAGCATCCTGCGGGTGACCAGGAAGCCGCCGAAGACATTCACCGCCGCCAGGGCCACGGCCAGTGTGCCCATAGTCTTACCCAACGGCGTGACGGTCAGCGCGGCAGCCAGCATGGCGCCGACGATAACAATCGCGGAAATGGCGTTGGTCACGGCCATCAGCGGCGTGTGCAATGCGGGTGTTACGTTCCAGACCACGTGATAACCGACATAAATCGCCAGCACAAAGATGATCAGGTTGTAGATACCGGGGGAGATAAGCTCTTCCATCGTCTGAGTCCCTGCTTAGGCGTTTTTGCGGATGACTTGGCCGTCGCGGCACATCAGGCACGCGGCGACGATGTCGTCTTCGAGGTTGATTTCAAACTGCCCTTCCTTGGTGAAGACCAGCTTCAGGAAGTCCAGCAGGTTGCGCGCATACAAGGCAGAGGCGTCGGCGGCGACCGCACCTGCCAGGTTGGTCGGGCCGCAGATGATCACGCCGTTTTCCACCACGACCTGGTCGGCCACAGTCAGCGGGCAGTTGCCACCCTGGGCTGCAGCGAGGTCGATGACCACCGAGCCGGGCTTCATCTGCGCCACGGTATCGGCGCTCAGCAGGGTCGGAGCCTTGCGGCCCGGAATCAGGGCGGTGGTGATGACGATGTCGGCCTGTTTGGCGCGTTCGTGCACGGCCAGGGCCTGGCGCTGCATCCAACTGCTGGGCATCGGGCGCGCGTAGCCGCCGACACCAACGGCGCATTCACGCTCTTCATCGGTTTCGTACGGTACGTCGACAAACTTGGCGCCCAGGGATTCGATCTGCTCCTTTACCGCCGGGCGTACGTCGGACGCTTCGATCACCGCGCCCAGGCG
The DNA here is from genome assembly GCF_021606625.1 of Pseudomonas sp. PA-4-8C. Taxonomy (NCBI): domain Bacteria; kingdom Pseudomonadati; phylum Pseudomonadota; class Gammaproteobacteria; order Pseudomonadales; family Pseudomonadaceae; genus Pseudomonas; species Pseudomonas sp. PA-4-8C. Next base: position 4,855 of record NZ_WKCD01000024.1, on the reverse strand, counting down.
CTTGGCCGTGGCGATGGCTTGCAGGCCTGCCACACCGGCGCCGAGGATCAGTACGCGCGCGGCTTTTACAGTGCCAGCGGCAGTCATCAGCATCGGCATGAAGCGCGGGTAGTGATGAGCGGCCAGTAACACGGCCTTGTAACCGGCGATGTTGGCCTGCGAAGACAGCACATCAAGGCTTTGGGCGCGTGAAGTGCGCGGCGCAGCTTCCAGGGCGAAAGCGGTGATGCCGCGCTCGGCGAGCTTGGCGATGGTTTCGTTGCTGAACGGGTTGAGCATGCCCACCAACACGGTGCCACTTTTGATCAGCGCCAGTTCGCTGTCGCTGGGGGCAACCACTTTAAGGATCAGCTCGGCGCCAAACGCGTCGTTGGCACTGCCAATGGTGGCGCCTGCCGTTTCATAGGCACTGTCGACGATGCTGGCATTGATGCCTGCGCCGCTTTGTACAGTGACCTTATGGCCCTGGCCGATCAGCTTCTTGATGGTTTCCGGGGTGGCAGCCACCCGCGTTTCACCGGTCTGGGTTTCGAGAGGAACACCAATGTGCACGTCAAATCTCCTGCATGATCTTTTTGCTTTTGATCTTTTTGTAAAAAGGCCAGTGCACCGCGAGTGGCGCAACTGGGGCGGCCGATCAGCACGATCCCGCTGAAATGACAGCGGGGCGCGGCATTTTGCAGGCGAACTTTACGGCCATCAAGGGATTATGACGGGTGACGAAAAATTAACTACAAGTCACCCTGTGACTGATTGTCGCAACAAGCTGAAATAACCTCTTTAAATACAGGCCTTTAAAGGTGTTCAGGCGTTTTCGGTCCGTTTTTCCATTGCCAGTGTGAATAGTCGTGCATTGGCCGGTAAGAGTCGCTAAGAGCCATGAGATACATGGCTTTTAGCCTTATTTTTGGCTGACAAGTACAGTCTGTTTAAATGCGACATATACGTACATCTGTAGGTTCTGAATTTATTTGACTACAAAGTCAGCACTTGCGTTGTGTCCTTCATTTACATGGGTTGTAGCGTCTTGACTGGTCGAGCAGCCAGTCCCTGAATGCATGCAGAGAAGCGGATTCGACCTTTTTGTCAGGAATCATCAGGTAATAAGCCTTTTCGCTGGTCAGTGCTTCGGTGCTGGCGATTACCAGTTGTTGCTCCTTCAGCTCCCGCTGTATGAGGAAGGGAGGAATCAGTGCGATGCCCATGTCATGCATGGCCGCTTGAGACAGCATCGAGAATAGCTCGTATCGAGGGCCTGTCATGTCGCGAGGGATGTTCAGTTGTTGGGCGTTGAACCATTGGCGCCAGGCATAGGGGCGTGTGGTCTGCTGCAGCAGGGGCAGCTCGGCGATCTGTTGAGGGGTGAAATGCGTGCGGTCGCCGAGTAAGCGTGGGCTGCATACCGGTACCGGGTTTTCGCCCATTAACCTGTGGGATTGTGTACCCGACCAGTCGGCGTCCCCGAAGTAGATGGCGGCATCGAACTCGGTGTCGGCGAACAGGAAGGGACGCGTGCGGTTTGTCAGGTTCACCGTGACTTCCGGGTGCTGATGTTGAAAATCCTTCAGGCGTGGGATCAGCCACTGCGTGCCGAAGGTGGGCACCACCGCCAGTTCGATGACATTGGCGCCTTGCTGGCCCATCACCGACAAGGTGTCGCGCTCTACGGCGTCCAGTTGCGTTGCAACCCTGCGGCTATAAGACAGCCCCGCCTCCGTCAGCTTCACTCCACGGCGTGAGCGGCGAAACAGCTCGACACTCAAAAACTCCTCCAGGCTGGCGATCTGTCGGCAAATCGCGCCTTGGGTGATGGAAAGCTCCAGTGCTGCCTTGGTAAAGCTCTCGTGCCGGGCTGCTGCCTCAAAGCTGATGAGTGCGGTGGTACTGGGGATTTTCCGGCGCATGTACGTTGCCCTCACAGATAAAGCGCATTTCTGGGCTTTTTTAGTGTTACGAAGTGAGAAATTAGCACAAGCCTATGCAAAAACCTCGTTTGCCCTCTGCGCTGACCGCGCCTAGTCTGGTTCCACGACTTCTGATTTTTTCCGCGAGGACTTATTCATGGCTGGCAAGGCAAGCTTCAACTGGATCGATCCACTGCTGCTGGATCAACAGCTCACCGAAGAAGAGCGCATGGTGCGTGACAGCGCCGAGCAATTTGCTCAGGACAAGCTGGCTCCTCGTGTGCTCGAAGCCTTCCGTCATGAAAAGACAGACCCCGCTATTTTCCGTGAGATGGGCGAGACCGGTTTGCTGGGGGCGATGATCCCTGAGCAGTACGGTGGCAGTGGTTTGAACTACGTCAGCTACGGTTTGATTGCGCGTGAGGTCGAGCGTGTCGACTCCGGCTATCGCTCGATGATGAGTGTGCAGTCTTCCCTGGTCATGGTGCCGATCAATGAGTTTGGTACCGAGGCGCAAAAACAGAAGTACTTGCCCAAACTGGCCTCTGGTGAATGGATCGGTTGCTTCGGGCTGACCGAGCCCAACCATGGTTCCGACCCGGGTGCGATGATTACTCGTGCACGCAAAGTGGATGGCGGCTACAGCCTGACCGGCGCGAAGATGTGGATTACCAACAGTCCGATTGCGGATGTGTTTGTTGTGTGGGGCAAAGACGATGCAGGTGATATCCGTGGCTTCGTCCTGGAAAAAGGCTGGAAAGGCCTGAGCGCTCCCGCTATCCACGGCAAGGTGGGTCTGCGGGCCTCGATTACCGGTGAAATCGTCATGGATAACGTATTTGTGCCGGAAGAAAATATCTTCCCGGATGTGCGTGGCTTGAAAGGGCCTTTTACCTGCCTTAACTCGGCACGGTACGGGATTTCCTGGGGGGCGCTGGGGGCTGCTGAGTTCTGTTGGCATACCGCGCGCCAGTACACCCTCGATCGCCAGCAGTTTGGTCGCCCGTTGGCTGCTACTCAACTGATCCAGAAGAAGCTGGCCGACATGCAGACCGAGATTACCTTGGCCCTGCAAGGTTGCCTGCGCCTGGGTCGGATGAAGGATGAGGGGACGGCGGCGGTTGAGATCACATCGATCATGAAGCGTAACTCGTGTGGCAAGTCATTGGATATCGCGCGCATGGCCCGGGACATGCTGGGCGGCAACGGTATCTCCGACGAATTCGGAGTGGCGCGCCACTTGGTCAACCTGGAAGTGGTCAACACCTATGAAGGGACCCATGACGTGCATGCCTTGATCCTGGGGCGCGCGCAAACCGGTCTTCAAGCGTTCTATTAATAGGAGCATGGGTATGGGCGCGCTTTCGCATCTGCGAGTGCTGGATTTGTCGCGAGTACTCGCGGGCCCTTGGTCCGGGCAGATTCTTGCAGACCTTGGGGCCGAGGTGATCAAGGTCGAAAGGCCGGGCAGCGGCGATGACACGCGCGCTTGGGGGCCGCCCTTCCTTAAGGATGCGGATGGCGAGAATACCAGTGAGGCGGCGTATTACCTGTCGGCCAACCGTAATAAAGAGTCGGTGACCATCGACTTTACGCGGCCGGAAGGCCAGAAACTGGTACGCGATCTGGCTGCCAAGTCCGACATACTGATCGAAAACTTCAAGGTGGGCGGCCTTGCGGCGTATGGGCTGGACTATGAATCCCTCAAAGAGGTCAACCCGGAGCTGATTTACTGCTCCATCACTGGGTTTGGTCAGACGGGCCCCTATGCGATGCGTGCCGGCTACGATTTCATGATCCAGGGTCTGGGCGGGCTCATGAGCCTGACCGGGCGGCCTGAAGGGGATGAAGGCGCTGGGCCGGTAAAGGTTGGCGTAGCCTTGACCGATATCTTGACCGGGCTTTATTCGACCGTGGCGATCCTGGCTGCGCTAGCGCATCGCGATCACGATGGTGGTGGGCAACATATCGACATGGCGTTGCTGGATGTGCAGGTGGCTTGCCTGGCGAATCAGGCGATGAATTACCTGACCACCGGGACGCCGCCGAAGCGCTTGGGGAACGCTCACCCTAATATTGTGCCCTATCAGGATTTTCCCACTGCCGATGGAGATTTCATCCTCACCGTAGGCAATGACGGGCAGTTCCGTAAGTTCGCTGAAGTCGCCGGGCAGCCACAATGGGCGGATGACGTGCGTTTCGCCACCAATCGCGCGCGGGTGGCTAATCGCGCGGAGCTGATTCCTTTGATCCGTCAAGCGACGGTCTTCAAGACGACCGCTGAGTGGGTGTCGCAGCTGGAGCAAGTGGGCGTGCCATGTGGGCCGATCAATGATCTGGCGCAGGTGTTTTCCGATCCGCAGGTCCAGGCGCGTGGTTTGGCGATTGAGCTGCCTCACGCATTGGCGGGGACGGTGCCCCAGGTTGCGAGCCCGATACGCTTATCCAAGACGCCTGTTGAGTACCGGAGTGCGCCTCCTCTATTGGGGGAGCATACGCTTGAGGTGCTGCAGGGGGTTCTGGGGCTGGGAGCTGCTCATGTGGCCGCATTGAAGGAGGCGGGTGTTATTTGAGCGTTCCCTTCTATATAGAAGCGCACTGGTGAGCTGGTTGTTTTTTAACCGAAGCTAACTTATTGATAGGAAAGCAAAATTAAGAGTTGACGGCGAATTATATCTGTCTATAATTCGCCCCACTTCCGGCGCAGTCGAAACGGAAAACTCCTTGGTAAACAATGAGTTACGCAGTTCTCGACAGCAAGTTGCTTCAGTTCATCGAAGCCAAAAGGAAGTTGAAAAAGAGGTGTTGACAGCAGCGTGTAACGCTGTAGAATTCGCCTCCCGCTTACGAGAGATCGCAAGCGCAAGTGGTTGAAGTTGTTGAAGAAATCTTCGAAAACTTCTGAAAATAACCACTTGACAGCAAATGAGGCTGCTGTAGAATGCGCGCCT
>NZ_WKCD01000239.1:0-8725 GCF_021606625.1 Pseudomonas sp. PA-4-8C | reverse complement strand
ATCCGAGGTCGTGCGTGCTGCAAGTCGAGGCCAATGGCGAACGCCTGCTGCTCACCGGCGACATTGATCGCGCCGCCGAACAGGCGTTTCTGGCATCCCCGCTGGCGGTTCCGACCGACTGGCTACAAGCTCCGCACCACGGCAGCCGCAGTTCTTCGTCCTGGCCTTTCGTACAACGGTTGGCGCCCACCTCGGTGTTGATTTCCCGCGGGCGCAGCAATACGTTCGGCCATCCTCATCCGCAGGTCCTGGAACGCTACCAAGCGCTGGGCAGCCGGGTGTATGACAGCGCCGAACAGGGCGCCGTGCGCCTGCGCCTGGGGGCGTTTGTGCCTGCGACGGTTGCGCGCAGCCAACGTCGTTTCTGGCGCGAACCGTTACCGTAATCAGGCGTTACCAACGTCTCGAACCGCGACAGACGGACCTGTAGCCGGTGAACCCCTCTGTTGACCCTATATGGTAAAGTGGCGCACTTTTTCGAGGGGACATTCACTGTGTGGGAATTGGTCAAATCCGGCGGCTGGATGATGTTGCCGATCATTCTGAGCTCCATCGTCGCACTCGGCATCGTCGCCGAACGCCTGTGGACCCTGCGCGCCAGTCGCGTCACCCCCGAGCACTTGCTGGGGCAGGTCTGGGGCTGGATCAAGAACAAGCAGCTCGACAAGCAAAAGCTCAAGGAGCTGCGTGCCAATTCGCCACTGGGTGAAATCCTCGCCGCCGGCCTGGCCAATTCCAAGCATGGTCGCGAGATCATGAAAGAGTGCATTGAAGAAGCGGCCGCCCGGGTCATCCATGAGCTGGAGCGCTATATCAACGCCCTTGGCACTATCGCCGCCATGGCGCCGTTGCTGGGTTTGCTCGGCACGGTCCTGGGCATGATCGATATCTTCAGTGCGTTCACGGGCTCGGGTATGACCACCAACGCGTCGGTGCTGGCCGGGGGCATTTCCAAGGCCTTGATCACCACCGCCGCGGGTTTGATGGTGGGTATCCCTTCGGTGTTCTTCCACCGTTTCCTGCAGCGGCGCATTGATGAGCTGGTGGTCGGCATGGAACAGGAAGCCATCAAGCTGGTAGAGGTGGTGCAGGGCGACCGTGATGTAGACCTGGTCGAGGGCAAAGCGTGAAATTTCGCCGCAAGCAACGGGAAAATGTCGATATCAACCTCGCGTCGTTGATCGACGTGGTGTTTATCCTGCTGCTGTTTTTTGTCGTGACCACCACCTTCACCCGCGAAACCCAGCTGCGTGTCGACTTGCCTGAAGCGGTAAGCGGCTCGCCTGCCGAAGACCAGCAGGTCAAGCAACTGGACATCGCCATCAGCGCCGAAGGGGTGTTTTCGGTGAATAACCAGTTGCTGGAGAAAAACGACCTAGCCAGCCTGATGGAGGCCTTGCAAAAGGAGTCCGGCGGCGACACCCAATTGCCGCTGTCCATCAGCGCCGATGGCAAGACTCCGCATCAATCCGTGATCACCGCCATGGACGCTGCCGGCAAGCTCGGTTTCAGCCATTTGCGCATGACCACCGTCGAGGCGGCGAGCCCGCCCTGATGGCCATGTCCGAGCGCTTACTCAAGGCCTGGTACGAGGGCCACCCGGCACTGGTATTGTTGCGGCCGCTGGAATCGCTGTATCGCCGCGTGGTGCAACGTAAGCGTGCGCGCTTTGTGGCAGGCGAGGGCGAGATTTATCAAGCGCCGGTGCCAGTGGTCGTGGTGGGTAATATCACGGTAGGAGGTACCGGCAAGACGCCGTTGATCCTGTGGTTGATCGAGCACTGCCGTCGCAGCGGTTTGCGCGTGGGCGTGGTCAGTCGAGGCTACGGTGCCAAGCCGCCGCAGTTGCCGTGGCGGGTCGAGGCCGGCCACAGTGCCGAGGTGGCCGGTGATGAACCCTTGCTGATCGTGCAGCGCAGTGGCGTCCCTTTGATGATCGACCCCGATCGCAGTCGCGCGGTAAAGGCCCTGCTGTCCAGTGAGCCCCTGGACCTGATCCTCTCCGATGACGGCCTGCAGCATTACCGCCTGGCCCGCGATCTTGAACTGGTGCTGATCGATGCCGCCCGCGGCCTCGGCAACCGCCGCTGCCTGCCGGCCGGGCCGTTGCGCGAGCCGGTGGAGCGCCTGCACAGTGTGGATGCGGTGCTCTATAACGGTGCCGTCTCGGACCGTGAAGAAGGTTTTGCCTTTCGCCTGCAGCCCACAGCGCTGGTCAACCTGCACAGCGGCGAGCGCCAGCCGGTCACCTATTTCCCGCAGGGCCAGCAGGTGCATGCGGTGGCCGGTATCGGTAACCCGCAACGTTTCTTCAATACCCTTGAAACGCTACACTGGCAGCCGCTGCCCCATGCTTTTGCCGACCACGCGCCCTACAGCGCCGAGGTCTTGAGTTTTACCCCGTCATTGCCGCTGGTCATGACCGAAAAGGACGCGGTGAAGTGCCGCGCCTTTGCCCAGCCCGACTGGTGGTACCTTGCGGTGGATGCGGTACCGTCGCCGGCGTTCGTCGCCTGGTTCGACACGCAGCTGATGCGTCTGCTGCCCAACCGTCTCTTGCCTTAAAACGCTTCTTTCCAGGAAACACTCATGGACACCAAACTGCTCGATATCCTCGCTTGCCCGATCTGCAAAGGCCCGCTCAAGCTCAGCGCCGACAAAACCGAGCTGATCAGCAAAGGTGCCGGCCTGGCTTACCCTATCCGTGATGGCATCCCGGTCATGCTCGAAAGCGAAGCCCGTACCCTGACCACCGATGAGCGCCTGGATAAATGACCACCGCCTTTACCGTTGTCATCCCCTCGCGCTATGCCTCGACGCGCCTGCCGGGCAAACCGCTGCAAATGATCGGCGATAAGCCGATGGTTCAGCTGGTGTGGGAGCAAGCCTGCAAAAGCAGCGCCGAGCGCGTGGTAGTGGCCACCGATGACCCGCGTATTATCGAGGCGTGCAAAGGCTTTGGTGCCGAAGCGGTACTGACCCGCGAAGACCATAACTCCGGCACTGATCGCCTGGCCGAAGTCGCCACTCAGCTGGGTCTGGCACCCGACGCGATCGTAGTGAACGTGCAGGGTGACGAGCCATTGATACCGCCGGGTGTCATCGATCAGGTCGCTGCCAACCTCGCGGCCCATGGCGAGGCGCGTATGGCGACCCTGGCCGAACCGATCGAAGACATCGAGACGCTGTTCAACCCGAACGTGGTGAAAGTGGTCAGCGACATCAACGGCCTGGCACTGACGTTCAGTCGCTCCACCTTGCCGTGGGCGCGGGATGCCTTTGCCAAGAATCGCGACGTGTTGCCGGAGGGCGTGCCATATCGCCGCCATATCGGCATCTATGCTTACCGCGCCGGTTTCCTGCACGACTTCGTCAGTTGGGGCCCTTGCTGGCTCGAGAATACCGAGTCCCTGGAACAACTGCGTGCCCTCTGGCACGGCGTGCGTATCCACGTGGGCGATGCCTTGGAAGCACCGCCAGCCGGTGTCGACACTCAAGAAGACCTCGAGCGCGTCCGTCGCCTGCTGGGCGCCTGATGGAAGTTCTGTTTGTATGTCTGGGCAATATCTGCCGCTCGCCAACCGCTGAAGGCATCTTGCGCCATAAATTGCGCGAGGCCGGCTTGGCGGGGCAGGTTGAGGTGGCGTCTGCTGGTACCGGCGAATGGCATGTCGGTAACCCGCCGGACCAGCGCAGCCAACGTGCGGCGCTGGCGCGAGGTTATGATTTGTCGAGCCAGCGTGCCCAGCAAGTTTCCCGCGCTGACTTTGCCCGCTACGACCTGATCCTGGCCATGGACCACAGTAACCTGCGCAACCTCAAAGCCATGCAGCCAGTGCAGGGCAAGGCCGAGCTGGATTTGTTCCTGCGTCGCTTTGATGGCGAAGTGGACGAGGTGCCAGACCCTTACTATGAAGGTGAGCAAGGTTTCGAACGGGTCCTGGACCTGATCGAACGCGCCTGTGATTTATTGGTGATCGAATTGAAGGGGCGGTTATGACCTTGCAAGTGCTTGCGCAGGTATCGCTCAAGCCATTCAACAGCTTTGGCATCGATGTGAACGCGCAATTGTTCGCCGAGGCCCACAGTGATGCTGACGTGCGCGAGGCCATCGCCTATGCCTCGGCAAACGCGGTGCCGTTGCTGGTGATCGGTGGCGGCAGCAATTTACTGTTGACCCAGGATATTCCGGCGCTGGTGTTGCGTATGGCGACCCAAGGCATTCGTGTGCTGAGCGACGATGGCACGCACGTGGTGGTCGAAGCCGAAGCGGGCGATGCCTGGCATCCGTTTGTGCTGTGGACCCTTGAACACGGCTTCTGCGGCCTGGAAAACCTCAGTCTGATCCCCGGCACTGTCGGTGCGGCGCCGATGCAGAATATCGGTGCCTATGGCGTAGAGATCAAGGATGTGTTTGCCGGTCTCACCGCCCTGGATCGCCAGACGGGCGAACTGCGGGACTTCAGCCTCGACGAATGCAACTTTGCTTACCGTGACAGCCTGTTCAAGCACGAAGTCGGGCGTTGGCTGATCGTGCGGGTACGCTTTGCCCTCAGCCGCGCCACTCACCTGAAACTCGACTACGGCCCGGTGCAACAGCGCCTGGTCGCGCAGGGCATCACCCACGCCACGCCAAGCGATGTGAGCCGCGCGATCTGCAGCATTCGCCGCGAGAAACTGCCAGACCCGGCGGAGCTGGGCAATGCGGGCAGCTTCTTCAAGAACCCACTGGTGTCCCAGGCCCTGGCGGCTGAACTGCAAAGCCAGTATCCGGACCTGGTGGCCTACCCTCAGGCCGACGGCCAAATGAAACTCGCCGCCGGTTGGCTGATCGACAAGGCCGGTTGGAAGGGCTTCCGGGAGGGCGATGTGGGCGTGCACAAGCTGCAAGCGCTGGTGCTGGTCAATTACGGCACTGCCACCGGGCAGGAGATTGCCCAACTGGCGCTACGCATCCAGCAAGATATCTTCAAGCGCTTCAAGGTCGAGTTGGAGATGGAACCTAATCAGTACTGAGCTTTATCGGGCCTGAAAATGAAAATGCCCCGTATCTTGCGATACGGGGCATTTTTTATAGCGCTTGCTGATCAGTCATCGCGGCTCATGATGCCGAAGATCTGCAACAGGCTGATGAACAGGTTGTAGATCGACACATACAGGCTGATGGTCGCCATGATGTAGTTACGCTCACCGCCGTGGATGATGGCGCTGGTCTGGAACAGGATGCACACCGAGGAAAACAGCACAAAACCCGCGCTGATCGCCAGTTGCAGGCCGCTGATCTGGAAGAACATGCTGGCCACCACGGCCGCCAGCAACACGAAGAAACCTGCGGTGATGAAGCCACCCAGGAAGCTCATGTCCTTACGGCTGATCAGCACGTAGGCCGACAGACCACCAAACACCAGGGCCGTCATGGCAAATGCCGAGCTGACCACTTCAGCACCGCCGGCCATGCCCAGGTAGCGGTTGAGGATCGGGCCGAGGATAAAGCCCATGAAACCGGTCAAGGCAAACGCCGACACCAGGCCCCAGGCCGAGTCACGCAGCTTGTTGGTCAGGAAGAACAGACCGTAGAAGCCGATCAACACGACAAAGATATTCGGGTAACCGACGCGCATCTGCTGGGCCACGTAAGCCATCACGCCGCTGAATGCGAGGGTAAGGGCGAGCAAGCCGTAGGTGTTGCGCAACACGCGGCTGACTTCAAGCTGCTCAGCCTGCGCGTTGCCATTCACTGCGTAATTCTGTTCGCGCATGGCGACACTCCTTCAGTTTTGAAACGTTCAGTCGCAAAGATCATAACAGACGCCTTGTAACAAGCGATGCAGAGAGTTTGACAGTGTGTTTCATTCGGGTATTATGGCGCCCGCTGACACGGGATGGGCTACTATAATCCTGTGATGGACAAGGGAAATTGGCAGAGTGGTTGAATGCACCGGTCTTGAAAACCGGCGGACGTTAATAGCGTCTCCAGGGTTCGAATCCCTGGTTTCCCGCCAAGATTTACACGAAAGCCTCGCGATTGCGGGGCTTTTGCGTTTCTGGGGTTTGTCTTAGAAAAATCTCTACAGACTGATCGTTTCCGCATCATTTCCGGCAGTTTCCGCAACCTAGCGCTGATCGCGGTCAGCGTGTCGGCTTCACAATCTCCCCAACACGACGGTAAACCGTCTCGGTTATCCGCTTGTCCGTATGCCCCAACAGGCGACTGGCATCGCCCAGGTCCAGAATCTCACTGGCAGCTTTCGGGCGGATGTCGCGGAACTGAAACTGTCGAATACTGGATGCAAGAACACCGTCGCCTACCTCTCTGGCGATGGAGATTGCTTTGTCGCGAGCATCGTCAAAGCGTAGCCGGAGCATGTGCTTAGTCACCTGCCTGCCGTCTTCGGTGATTATCAGGTAAGGGTTTCGCACTCCCCGTAAGCGTCTTTGCTCTATCAGCCTTGCAACCAAGGCGCCTAGGTCATTCAGTGCGCCGGCAGCGGTCAGGCGAATGCGTAGCTTCTTCGATGTCTTGCCCTGGGATACCTGCAGAAATTCGTTTACGGCGTCCGCCTCACGCATGGACAGCGTATCCGCCGGGCGCTGGGCAGTCAGGTAGGCCAGGTCCATCGCGTCACGCAGTTCCGAGGCTGCTACCGCATACACTGCGCCCCAAATTTCCTCGGTGGCATAGAAGTCACGCGGCACCTCTTTGTTCTTGCGCACGCCGGCAGCGGGGTTGTTTTCGGTCAGCCCCCACTCCCGCGCAATGTTGTAGATGTGGGACAGTAGGGATATCTCCCTATTGGCCCGGACCTTGGCGGTTCGGCTGTCCCGGTACTGCGCGATGATCTGCGGCGAAACTGCATCAATGGGGGCATCATTGAAAGCCTTGCGCAGCTGTTTGAGGCTCAGCAAGTTGTCGCTCTGGGTCTTGGGCTTCTTGCCTGGGATGATCTCTCGTTCATACCGGTCAAACACCTGGGCCAGGAGGGCGTTCTTCTTCGGCACGGGCTTGCAATCAAGCTTTGCCCATTCAGCCTTGGCGATATCCAAATCACCCCCGAGCGGGATTTCCACCCGCTTCCCGTCTTCATTCCTCCCGTCGTAGTAATAGCCAACCCACTCTTTGCCACCCTTCAGCGTGCGTACGCGCCGAATCATTCGCGGCGGCAGGTCCCTGTTTGCCGCCTTTTTCGCTCGCATCTTTTTATCCTACTCTGGACAAGTCCAACGACCAGGCTTCGGCCGCAACGTTTTCTGCTGAGGGTTTTACGCCTGCCAGCTTCATCCGAGCGTATACCCGGCCCACAACTGGCCGGCGCGCCCGGGTCAGCACGTACTTCCATCCATTCAGGTTGAGCCACGCGATCTGGCGCGAGGGGATCATATAGCCAGTAATTGCCGCGATTTCTTCCTCGGCAAGGGTTTCGCTTTGCATTTCCATGGTGTGCACCTCTATGCCTCTGGTTTGTCGAGTGAGCCCGCAGGCCGCGCTGTCTTGATGATGTGGATTGCCAGGCCGAAGCTGATCAACAGCCAGGCGCAGGTGCCGGCGAAGGCGTAGAGCAGTGCCTCGGTGGTGCCTATGCCGACAAGGCCGGGCCCGGCCCAGAAGGACCAGCCGAGGGCTCCTACCAGGTACAACAGGACGCCCAGTACAGTCAGGGTGAGTTTCATAGCGAACAAGGGGTGTGTCCTAGCCGCGCGGGGCGGCACATAGGGGATTGGAGTGATAGCTTTCTGCCTATCTTTCAAACAGGACCGAAGCGGTGTACAAAAGGGTTCAACTTGGTTCGTGATGAGGCATGGACGTGTCACACAACTTCGATGCTCCGATAGCGCACGCTTACCGGGGTCACGTTATGTTTCTCAAGTTCGACTGGCGTCGCCCGAACGACCAGAGCCCTGTTGCTGCAAAGATCATTGAGCCAGCACCCATCAATGGCTTGGGTGAGGTTGCAGCAGAGTTGGAAGGCCCCTGGCCTGACTATCCGGCAGCGCTTGATGACGCGATGGCGGCAGCTGAACGATGGATCGATAGCCAGTTGCCGTGAATCCGCCCACCGGCAGGCATGTAGGGGGATTGGGGTTAGGCTGCTGGGTGTTGCGCGGTGTCGCGGAAAACATCCATCTGCGCAGCGCCGTCGAGCCAGGCTGCTGCGATCCGGCGTTCAGCCATTGCGGCATATTCCGGGTTCAATTCGCACAGGATCGATTTGCGACCTTCCTGCATTGCGACCACCGCCGTAGTGCCGGCGCCGCCGAACGGGTCGAGTACTACGCCGCCGCGCGGGGATCCTGCCAGAATGCAGGGGCGGATCAGGTCCGGCGGGAAGGTGGCGAAGTGGGCGCCCTTGAAACTGTGGGTTGGCACTGTCCAAACGGTCCGCTTGTTTCGCTCGCTTGGCATTACCGCAAGGGCTGAGTCCATCGACTCGTTGTCTTTGATCCTGCCCCGGCATCGCTCCTTGTTATCCGTGCCATGCCCCCAGCCAACTCCATTCGGCTTTCTGGCGACCGCCTTCATGTTGCCGTTGGTCTTAGCTCCGCCGTTGGCCCGGTCGCTCCCGATCTGCGCAAGTACGTCTTGGGAGAGTCGGTTATGGGTGTTCGGAGAGCACGGCTCAAGGATTGCCGATTGGTCGTAGAAGTACTTCGGCGACTTGCTCAGCAGAAAAATGTATTCGTGGGCCTTAGTGCATCGGTCGCGGACGCTCTCAGGCATCGGGTTCGG
>NZ_WKCD01000238.1:0-8729 GCF_021606625.1 Pseudomonas sp. PA-4-8C | reverse complement strand
GGATGCCGGTTTAGCCGCCCCGCGCCATGGATGGCGCGTGGCGGCGGCCCCCCAAATCACTGGCGGATTACGGGCACACCGAGCCTAGGCGAGGTGCCGAGTGGTGGGGCAAGAGCCCTTTGGTTACTTTGGGGCTCTTTTCCAAAGTGACCCGCCGTCAGGCGGAACCCTAAGTAGCCGTTACCGCAGCAATGGATATATACCCAATCCAACTGTGTCGCCTGCCAGGCCGCCTTCGCGAGCAAGCCCGCTCCCACAGTAGGATCGAAGGGTGTCAAGTAAATAGGCGTCGGCTGGGAGTCCGCCTTCGCAGGCAAGCCAGCTCCCACATTGGCCGGGTACAATGCCGCTCCCCCGAAGGAGACTGCATGTCCACCTTATTGACCGACTGGCGCCACCGCCCCACCCATCGCCGCGTCTGGGCCCTGGCCGCGCCGATGATCCTGTCGAATATCTCGGTGCCGTTGGTGGCCCTGGTGGACAGCATGGTCATCGGCCACCTGCCCCACGCCCACCAACTGGGCGCCGTGGCTGTCGGTGCCAGCCTGTATACCTTCCTCGCCTGGGCCATGGGCTTCCTGCGTATGGGCTCCACCGGCTTCGCCGCCCAAGCCGCCGGGCGCAACGACGGGGCGGCGTTGCGGCAGATTCTGTTGCAAGGCTTGTTGCTGGCGCTGGGCCTGGCGATGCTGCTGGGCACCGTGGGCATTCCATTGAGCCACCTGGCCCTGGAATGGATGCAGCCCTCGCCCGAACTGAACCAACTGACCCGCGAGTTTTTCCACACCCGCCTGTTCGGCCTGCCCGCCGCCCTCGCCAGCTATGCACTGGTCGGCTGGTTCCTCGGCACCCAGAACGCCCGAGCGCCATTGGCGATTTTGCTGACCACCAACCTGGTCAACATCGCGCTTAACCTATGGTTCGTCCTCGGACTGGACTGGGGCGTGGTCGGCTCCGCCCGTGCCTCGGTGATCGCGGAATGGACCGGCGCCCTGCTCGGCCTGGCGCTCACGCAAAAAGCCCTGCGCGCCTATCCGGGGCATATCGCCTGGGCCGCGTTGAAACTGTGGCAAAGCTGGCGCCCGTTGCTGGCGGTCAACCGCGACATCTTCATCCGCAGCCTGGCGTTGCAGTCGGTGTTTTTCATGATCACGGTGCAAGGCGCACGGTTGGGAGATGCCACCGTGGCAGCCAATGCGCTGCTGCTTAACGGCCTGTTACTGACGGCTCATGCATTGGATGGCTTGGCCCACGCGGTCGAAGCCCTGTGCGGCCACGCCATCGGCGCCCGCGACCGACAGGCGTTGCGTCGCTCATTGGTGGTGGCCTGCGGTTGGTCACTGATCGCCAGCGTGGGTTTCGCCCTGCTGTTCACCTTTGGCGGCCATCTGTTCATCGCCATGCAAACCGATATCCCCAGCGTGCGCGAAACCGCCGACATCTACCTGCCCTACCTCGCGGTATTGCCGTTGATTGCAGTGTGGAGTTATCTACTTGATGGCTTGTTTATCGGTGCAACGCGCGCGCGGGAGATGCGCAATGGGATGTTGCTGACGGTGCTGCTGGTAATGCCGATTGCCTGGGCGTTGCAGGGGCTGGGCAACCACGGGTTGTGGATCACCTTCCTGCTGTTCATGGCGGTGCGCAGCCTGACGCTCTGGGCGATAGCCTGGCGCCTGAATCGGCAAGGACTGTGGCTGGGCGGGAACTGAAGGAACGCAGACCCAAATGTGGGAGCGGGCTTGCCCGCTCCCACATTTTTATTACGAGGACAGGTACGAAGAACGCGTCAGGCCCAGGCGCAACGCATCCAGGAACTGGGTGCGCTCCGAGGCCGAGATCTTCGCACTGGCGCACTTGTCACGGTAATGCGTCATCAACTCCTCCGGCGACAAGTGCACATAGCGCAGCATGTCTTCGATGGTGTCGTGGGTCTCGATCCCCGCGCTGTACACCGAACCGTCTTCACGCTGGTAGATGTTCACCGAGTCGGTATCACCGAACAGGTTGTGCATGTCGCCCAGGATTTCCTGATAGGCGCCGACCAGGAAGATACCCAGCAGGTAGTCCTCGCCTTCGTTCAAGCCGTGCACCGGCAGGCTGGTTTCGATGCTCTGCTCGTCGACGTATTGCTTGATCTTGCCGTCGGAGTCGCAGGTCAAGTCTTGCAGCACGGCGCGGCGCAGCGGCTCTTCGTCGAGGCGGTGCAGCGGCAGGATAGGCAGCACCTGGCCGATGGCCCAGGTATCCGGCAAGCTCTGGAACACCGAGAAGTTGCAGATGTACTTGTCGGCCAGCTTGTCGTTGAGTTCGTCCAGCACCTGGCGGTGCGAACGCTGGCGGGCTTTCAACGAGTTGTGCAGGCGACGGCACACCGCGAAGTAGCACTGTTCGGCCAGGGCTTTTTCCGCCAGGGTCAGCTTGCCGTCGGCGTACTGGGCCGCCACGTCGCTCATGTAGTGGGTGGCGCGCCAGTAGGTTTCGGTGACCATCTCGATGTCGGTCGGGCCGAGCAGGTCCACCAGCCATTGCACGGTTTCGGGCAGGCTTTCCTTGTTTTCGATGGTCGGGATTTCGTCATTGTGCTTCTCGACGTCAGTCACCTGCACCACCAGCATGGCGTGGTGAGCGGTCAGGGAGCGGCCGCTTTCTGAGAAGATGTTCGGGTGCGGCAGGCTCTGCGCGTCGCAGAATTCCTTGAGCATGCCCACCACCACGCCGGCGTAGTCGTCCATGTCGTAGTTGATCGAACTGGCGTTGCGCGAGTGGGTACCGTCGTAGTCCACGCCCAGGCCACCGCCGACGTCGATGTGGTCCACCGGCAGGCCGAGGTTGCGCAGTTCGCCGTAGTAACGAATGGCTTCCTTGAACCCGTGCTGGTAGTCAGCCAGGTTGGCGATTTGCGAGCCCATGTGAAAGTGCAGCAAGCGGATGCCCTGGTCCAGGCCGGCCGCGCGGAAGCGCTCGACCACCGACAGCAACTGCGCCGCCGACAGACCGAATTTGGATTTCTCGCCACCGGTGTCTGCCCACTTGCTCGATGCCAGGGACGACAGGCGCACACGCAGGCCCACCTGCGGCTTGACCTTGAGGCTCGCCGCCTCTTCGATCACCAGCCCTACCTCAGACTCTTTCTCGATCACGATGAACACGTTGTGGCCGAGCTTCTGGCCCATCAGCGCCAGGCGGATGAACTCACGATCTTTATAACCGTTGCAGACGATGGTGCCGCCCTTCGGCGCCAAGGCCAACACGGCCAGCAGCTCAGGCTTGGAGCCGGCTTCCAGGCCGATGGAGACGTTCTGGGTGGCAATGATGTTCTCGATCACCGCTTCCTGCTGGTTCACCTTGATCGGGTACAGCGCGGTGTACTTGCTCTGGTATTCCAGGCGCTCGATGTTGGCATCGAAGGCACCAGTCAATTGGCGCACGCGGTCTTGCAGGATATCGGGGAAGCGCACCAGCAGCGGCAACGACAGGCCGCTTTTGCGCAACTCGTCGACTTGCTCGTACAAGTCGACGGGCGTGCTGTTCGGGCCGTTCGGACGAACTTCTACGCGACCGGCTTCATTGATCGCGAAATACCCGGCCCCCCAATGGCGAATCCCGTAAACACTGCGGCTGTCCGCAACTGTCCATTGGCTGCCATCGTCTTTGCGTGTGCGTCGTACGGACATCGAAGTCCCCTATAAATGAAGGCGAAGGCGCCACCTCTCGTTCGAGGCTGGCGCAGTCTAAAGAATGAAAATGACGATTTGCCTGCAAGGGAAGTAGACCCCACTGGCAGGACAGAGTTTAGCCACAGGTTGGGAAGAGGCTTTCAGCCGCCGGACTTCTTGGCCTTGTACCCGAGCTTGATCAGCTCGGCCAACAGCAACTCGACGTGATCGCCCTGGATCTCGATGACCCCGTCTTTCAACGCGCCACCGGTGCCACAGCGCTTTTTCAGCGAGGTGGCCAGTTCCTTCAGGGCCTCTTCAGCCAGGGGCACGCCGGTGATGGTGGTCACCGTCTTGCCGCCACGGCCTTTGCTCTCGCGACGCACGCGGGCAATACCGTCGCCTTCGGGGATCAGGGTCTGTTTGCAGGTGCACGAATCCACGGGCTGACGACAGTCCGGGCAGTGTCGACCTGCGTCGGTGGAAAATACCAGGCCACCAAGGGCGGCGAAGGATGCGGCTTTTTTGGCCACCGGCAATCCTCTTGGGAGGATGAAGACTGATCGGCGCCACACAAGGCGGTGACCGACCGCGAAGCCCCACTCAGGCAGGGGCAGCGCTACCGAACCGCTAATGTGGTTCGGGTGAAAAGGCGCGCAGTGTAACGGCAAAAAGCCGACTTGCTAAGAGCCAAATGGCGCCATTTTTTGCAACTTTAGCGACGCGAGGCCAGATAGCGCCGCAACCCTTCCTGGGCGTCCGGGCAGTAGGGCTTTTGTTCGGCCTCCTGCTGGATGATTTCGATGCTTAAAAACCGCGCTTCCATGACCTCCTCGGGCTGCAGGCGCAGGGGGCCGTCCCAGAGGGCGGAGTAGGATTTGCACCAAAGCCGACTGTCGCCATCCTCAAAATAGAAATGGTCATGTTCGGTCAAGGGCACACCGCTGACGCCCAACTCCTCTTCCAGCTCGCGGGCTGCCGAAACGGCATAACTCTCACCTTTGGCCACCATCCCACCCGCCGCCGTATCCCAATATCCTGGATACAACGCCTTGCTCAGCGTGCGCCGGTGCACACACAGCTCGCCTCTGGAATTGAACAGGAAGATAAAGGTGCAACGGCCGATCAAGCCGCGCTGGCGCAGGTCAGACCTGACCAGGTGGCCGAGCAGGTGGTCCTGCTCGTCGACCCAGCAGATCAGTTCAGCATCGGAAGCCGCTCGGTGTGCGGCCTCCTTTTGAGTAGCGTCCATCATCAACCCTGGTTGAGGAGCTGACGCAAGTCGATCACTGCAGCGTTTGCCCGGGAAATGTAGTTGGCCATCACCAGCGAATGGTTCGCCAGTACACCGAAGCCACTGCCGTTAAGAATCATAGGACTCCATACCGGTTCCTGCGAGGCCTCTAGCTCACGAATGATCTGGCGCACGCTGACGGTGGCGTTTTTCTTGGCCAGTACGTCGGCAAAATCGACTTCGATGGCACGCAACAGATGGGACAGGGCCCACGCCTGGCCGCGCGCTTCGTAGAACACGTTGTCGATCTGCATCCATGGGGTCTCCACCACTTCTTCATCGACCTGGGGCACTTCACCCGGCGCCAGCGCCTCAGTTTTCAGCGCAGTGTTCAGCTTGACCCGGCCCACACTGGCCGACAGGCGCTGGGACAGCGAACCCAAACGGGTGGCAACATCGCCCAGCCAGTTGTTGAGGTTGTCGGCACGCGCATAAAACAGCGCGCCGCGCTGGTTCGGGTCAGACAGGCGCGCTTCGTAGCGGCTCAGGGAATTGATGCCTTCCTGGTATTCCGACTCACTGGAAGGCAGCACCCAGCTCTTGTTATCGAAGTTGAAGCGCGGCTCGGCCTTGGCCAAGTCAGCGTCTTCAGCCGACTGCGACTGGGAGCGAGCAAAGTCTTTACGCAGGGCACGAGTGAGGTCACGCACCTGCACCAGCACGCCGTATTCCCAGCTTGGCATGTTGTCCATCCACAAGCCCGGCGGGAAACGGTCATTGGAAATATAACCGCCCGGTTTGTTCAGCAAGGTGCCGACCACGGTCTTGAGGGTTTCGACGGTGGTATAGCCGACCACCATCTGCTTGCCTTCCTTCTCGGCGGCAAGCTGGGCATTTTGCTGCACCGGAAACAGCGCCGGCTCCTGGCTCCAGTACCAACCCAGGCCACCGGTGACCAGCAGGTACAGGCCGATGATGCTGAGCAAAGCCCGGCTCATCAGCAAGTTGCGAAAATAGCTGCGGTTGGCCGACTTGGGCTCAGGGGCGGGGCCTTTGGCACTGCCTTCACGGTTTTTCCAGTCCAGCATGGCGATATCCTTTCAATCACTTGAGTTCATGCACGTCAATTGTCCGGGTGCGTTCAGACACTCCGACCACAACCCTACCCCATCGTGCCCGTCGGTGCGGGGCTTTTACACGAAAGTGGCGCACCGGGCCGCTTGGACTATAAAGGATGCACACCTTTCACGCTGGGCGACCAGCCGGTCAATAACTGAATCTCAGGCATGCAGACTTAATTGACGTATGACACTCATCTATCAGAAAAGAGGTGCTAGCATAGCGCCATCAGTCGACCTCAGCATGCACCCTCACAGTAGTCAGGATATGACCGAGTCAGAAGACCCCAGCCGCGAGCGTCTCAAGCAGCACTTTGCCCAGCGGGTAATTCATCAGGCACGTCAAATTCTTGAGATCTGGCAGCGCCTGCAGCGCAGCGAGTGGTCGAACGCCGACTTTTCCGAACTCAGCGAAGCCAACCTGCGCCTGCAGCGCTTCGCCGAACGCTTCGAACAGCCCGAACACACGCAACTGGCACGGCATATCAGTGAATCCCTGCAAGCAGTGGATGAGAACCGTGGCCGCCTGAGCAGCCAACTGATCACCGAGCTCAACCGTTTGATGCAACGCCTGTCCCGCACCGGCCTGCGCCAGGGCGATCAGCTTGAGCAAACCTTCCTGCCGCCGATACGCAAGCCGATCTACGTGATGCTCGCCGACCATGACCGCGCCGAGCGCCTGGCCAAGCAGCTCGAATTCTTTGGCATGAGCGCCCACGCTCTGGACAGCGTCGCCGCCTTTCGCGCGGCCATGACCGAGCGATTGCCGTCGGCGATCGTGATGGACGTGGACTTCTGCGGCACGGGGCTGGGCCTGAAGCTCGCCGCAGAAGCCCAAGAAGGCCTGGAGCACAAGCTGCCACTGTTGTTTTTCAGCCTGCACGAAACCGACACCCCGACGCGCCTGGCCGCCGTGCGCGCCGGTGGCGAAGAGTTTCTGACCGGCACCTTGGAAGCCTCAAGCCTGCTGGAAAAGATCGAAGTGCTGACCTGCGCGGCCCAGTACGAACCGTACAAAGTGCTGATCATCGACGATTCGCGGGCCCAGGCGCTGCACACCGAACGCCTGCTCAACAGTGCCGGCATTGTCACCCGCACCTTGATCGAACCGATCCAGGCCATGGCCGAGCTGGCGGATTTCCAGCCCGACCTGATCATCCTCGACATGTACATGCCTGCCTGTACCGGCACCGAACTGGCCAAGGTGATTCGCCATAACGACCGCTACGTCAGCGTGCCCATCATCTACCTATCGGCTGAAGACGACCTGGATAAGCAGCTGGATGCGATGAGCGAGGGCGGTGACGATTTCCTCACCAAACCGATCAAGCCGCGTCACCTGATCACCACCGTGCGCAACCGTGCGTCGCGTGCACGCAACCTGAAGGCACGGATGGTGCGCGACAGCCTGACCGGGCTTTACAACCACACACATATCCTGCAACTGCTCGAAGATTGCAGCTTCCGCGCCCGCCGCGAGAACAAGCCTCTTAGCTTTGCCATGCTCGATATCGACCACTTCAAGCGTGTCAATGACAGCCACGGCCACCCTATGGGCGACCGGGTGATCAAGAGCCTGGCACTGTTTCTCAAGCAGCGTTTGCGCAAGACCGATTACATCGGCCGCTACGGCGGTGAAGAATTCGCCATCGTGATGCCCGACACCGACCTGGAATCGGCCTGCAAGGTGCTGGACGACATTCGCCGTCGCTTTGCAGAAATCCACTACCCCGCCCAACCGCAGGATTTGTGGTGCACCTTCAGCGCCGGCCTGGTGGAGCTGTGCGACGATTCCGACAGCCTGATGATGGCTGCTCAGGCTGACGAAGCGCTGTACCGCGCCAAGGACGCCGGACGCAACCGCGTGCAAGCCGCTCGCACATCAAAGCAAAGTGCCATCTTTTCACCAGAATCCACCGATTCGGTCATAACGCTGTAATACAAACGCAATAAATTCAGGCGCTTATCTCCTGCCGTCGGTTGAAACCCCGCATGCGCCTGAAGCTGCTGACCAATCTCAATACCCTTCTGCTGGTGGCCGTGTGCCTGGCCCTCGGGGCGACGCTGTGGTGGTCGCAACGGGCGCTGGAGCGCCCGTACTTGTTGATGGAGCGCTACCTCGGCTTGTCCCAGATCTTTCAAAACCAGGCTGCTCGTAACATCGAGGACTACTTGGCCAGCGGCGATGCCCTGCGCCTGAGCAGTGCCACCCAGAGCCTGGAAAGCCTGCAGCTGCAACTGGGCGAACTGCCGCCCGAATTGGCGCAAAGCCTGCGGCCCAGCCTCGCGGAGTTGGAGACCTTCAGCAAGACCGACCTGTTGGCCGCCGGTAAATTGGCTGGCGACCCGCAAGCCCTGTTGCTGCAAGCCGAACGTGAACTGGCCGCGAACCTGGAGCAATTGAGCCAGTACGCCAGCGGCGTCAATTCCGCAGAGGCTGCGCGCTATATGCCGCCATTGCTCGCCGCCTCACAGCACCTGGGCAAGCTGTCTCTGGCCCGCGACAAGCTGGTCAGCAGCGGGCGCGCCGAGTTGGCTGCGGATGTCGAGCGCGAAGTGACCAACCTGAGAACCCAGGCCGACCTGCTCGGGCAACTGCCCTTATTGGGAATAAAGGCCAGCGCAGAATCCAACACCGACGATTTTTCCGCGCTGATGGGCCTGGAAAACACCGAAAAAACCGAAGCCCAGGACACTGGCGTCGACCTCAAGCGCGAA
>NZ_WKCD01000237.1:0-8825 GCF_021606625.1 Pseudomonas sp. PA-4-8C | reverse complement strand
TGCGTGTGCGGCGCAAGGGCAGGTTATGGCTGGGGCGTTGGGGCGCGCCGTCGGTGGGCAGCGTCATGGGTTCAATGCTCAGTGGCGCAACAAAACTGTAGCCGCGCTGGGCGACCGTGACGATATAGCGCTGCCCGGCCTGGCCGTCCCCCAGTGCTTTGCGCAACGCAGCCATGTGCACCCGCAGGTTGCCGTCTTCCACCACACTTTTGGGCCAGACCCGTGCGATCAGCTCCTGCTTGCTCACCACATTGCCGGCGTGCTCCAACAGGATCAGCAGAATGTCCACCGCCCGCCGCCCCAGGCGCAGCGGGCGACCGGCCTCCAGCACCAGGCGCTGGCGCGGGTGGATGCGGTACGGGCCGAAATGCACGGCCTGGTCGCTCAAGTCATTCATGGCTGCCCAGGTTCTGGATGAGGAGAGCGGCCAGCATATTCCAGGTACGCGCAGACCACTAGGCAGCGATCACATCAGGTTTGCTGCGCGAGTGGTGGTTTCGCCAGGTCATCGGGTTGACGCCTTCGCTGCGGGTGAACATATGGCAGAAGTGCGCCTGGTCGCAAAAGCCACATTCGAGGCTGATCTGCGTGAGGCTCAGGGACGAGCCGGTAATCAGTTCCTTGGCCCGCTGGATGCGTTGCTGGCGAATCCATTCCTGGGGCGACAGCCCGGTGGTGCACTTGAAGGCGCGGGAAAAATGGCTGCGCGACAAGGCGCAGGCCTGGGCCAGGTCGGCGATCGCCAGGCTTTCGCCGAGGTTGGCGAGGATCAGTTGCTTGGCGATGCGCTCACGCCGGGGGCACAGGCCACCGGTGGCGGGCAACCGGGGGGCATATTGCTCGAGTCGGGCCATGACAAATATCCGCAGTCGATGGGAACGTTCCCGGTGGATGGGTGCAGTGTAGACGCCCTTAATCTTGTTGCCGGACCGCCTGGCTGACGAGTTAATCGTTGTTAATTTCGCCAGGTGCGGCGCTGGAAAAGACAGCACAGCTATGCAATCCCTGGCGTGCAGTGCATGCTTCCCTGGCCCCCTGGAAAACGTTTGGATAGCGCCCATGAACCGCAACGATCTGCGCCGCGTCGATATGAACCTGCTGGTGATTTTCGAAGCCTTGATGTTCGAGAAAAACCTGACCCGAGTCGCCGAAAAACTGTTTATCGGCCAACCGGCAGTGAGCGCCGCATTGGGCCGTTTGCGCGATTTGTTCGACGACCCGTTGCTGCTGCGTAACGGCCGTGCCATGGAACCCACGGCGCGTGCACTGGCGATACTCAAGGAGCTGCAACCGGCCATGGACACCATCTCGGGCGCCGTCAGCCGCGCCAAGGATTTCGACCCCTCCACCAGCTGCGCAGTGTTTCGTATCGGCCTGTCCGATGATGCGGAGTTCGGGCTGTTTCCGTCCTTACTCAGCCGCCTGCGCGAAGAAGCGCCGGGCATCATCGTGGTGGTGCGCCGCGCCAATTACCTGTTGATGCCTTCGCTGCTGGCCAGCGGTGAAATTTCCGTGGGGGTCAGCTACACCACCGACCTGCCGGCCAATGCCAAGCGCAAGAAGCTGCGGGATATCCCCTGCAAGGTCCTGCGCGGCGATGACGGCGAGGCGCCGCTGACCCTGGATGATTACTGCGCCAGGCCCCACGCAATGGTGTCGTTCTCCGGCGACCTGAGCGGCAATATCGACCTGGACCTGGCCCGCATCGGCCGCTCGCGTCGCGTGGTACTGGCCGTGCCGCAATTCAGCGGGTTACGCGCGTTGCTGGCAGGGACGCAGATTATCGCCACCGTGCCCGATTACGCCGCGTGCGCGTTGACCGAAGGCACACGCCTGCGCGCCGAGGACCCGCCGTTTGCGATTGATGCGGCGGAGCTGTCGATGGTGTGGAGCGGGGTGCATGACAACGACCCGGCGGAGCGATGGCTGAGGGGCAGGATTGCGGAACACATGGCCCGGGCGACGTAGCTTTGCCGGTAATTGTAGGAGCGAGCTTGCTCGCGAAAAACCTGAGGGCGCCACGTTGAACCAGTAAGCCCGCGTTATCGTTGAGGTTCTTCGCGAGCAAGAACTAGACGTCCCCCTCGCTCCTGCAACAAGCCAAACAGCACATACATCCAATTCTCCCCACCGCTCAACGGCCAGACTCTCCCCATCGCTCAATACTCCGGGGAAGCACTCAGCCATGGATTCAACCGTCAACACCAGCCCCGACGAAGTCGTCACCCTGGTCGTCAAGCACCGGGTCAAACCCGGCTTTGAAGTCGAGTACGAAGCCTGGTTGCGCCGCATCGTGCGCATCGCGGGCGAACGCCCTGGGCACCTGGGTGTTGACGTGGTGCGCAGCCAGCAAAACGGCATGGCGCTGTTCACTTGCGTGCTGCGCTATAGCTCCACCAGCGCCCTTGAGCTGTGGCTTGGCTCCCCGCAACGCCAGGCGCTGATCGACGAAGCCGCGCCGATGCTGGCGGACGGCGACCAGACGGAAATCGGCGCGGTCAATGAATTCTGGTTCGCGCCCCAGGCCGAGGGCGGTGCCAAGCCGCCGCGCTGGAAGCAGGCGGTGGTCAGCCTGTTTGTGATCCTGCCGCAAACCTTGCTGCTGCCGTTTATCTGGGGGCCGATCCTGCGGTTGCACCCGTTTTTGTCCAATTACGTGGTCTCCACCTTCCTGGTCACCCTGACCATCGTGTTGCTGGTGGTGTACCTGCTGATGCCGGCGGCCACCCGCCTGTTCGCTCCCTGGCTTGAAGCCTCTGTAAAGGAAACCCTATGAACGCCGATCTGATTCTGTTCAATGGCCAGTTCCACACCGTGGACCGGGAAAACCCACGCGCCACCGCCGTGGCCATCCACCAAGGGCGCTTTGTCGCCGTGGGGACCGACGGCGAAGCCATGGCCCTGCGCGGCAGCGGCACCCAGGTTATCGACCTCAAGGGCCGCACCGTGATTCCCGGCCTCAACGACTCGCACTTGCACCTGATTCGTGGCGGGTTGAACTACAACCTTGAACTGCGTTGGGAAGGCGTGCCGTCCCTGGCCGATGCCTTGCGCATGCTCAAGGACCAGGCCGACCGCACGCCCACGCCGCAATGGGTGCGCGTGGTGGGCGGCTGGAACGAATTCCAGTTCGCTGAAAAGCGCATGCCTACCCTGGAAGAACTCAACCAGGCCGCCCCGGACACCCCGGTGTTCGTACTGCACCTGTACGACCGCGCCTTGCTCAACCGCGCCGCACTGCGGGTGGCGGGCTACACCAAGGATACGCCGAACCCGCCGGGCGGTGAGATCGTGCGCGACAGCAACGGCAACCCCACCGGCATGCTGGTGGCGCGGCCCAACGCGATGATTTTGTATTCGACCTTGGCCAAGGGCCCGAAACTGCCCCTGGAATACCAGGTCAACTCCACCCGCCAGTTCATGCGTGAACTCAATCGCCTGGGCCTGACCAGCGCCATCGATGCCGGCGGCGGTTTCCAGAACTACCCCGATGACTACGCGGTGATCGAGCAACTGGCCAAGGATCAACAGTTGACGGTGCGCATCGCCTACAACCTGTTCACTCAGAAGCCCAAGGAAGAACTCAGCGACTTCAAGAACTGGACCGGCAGCGTCACCCTGCACCAGGGCGATGACTATCTGCGCCACAACGGTGCCGGCGAGATGCTGGTGTTCTCGGCCGCGGATTTCGAAGACTTCCTCGAACCCCGCCCGGACCTGCCGCTGACCATGGAGCAGGAGCTGGAACCGGTGGTGCGCCACCTGGTGGAACAGCGCTGGCCGTTCCGTCTGCACGCCACTTACGACGAGTCCATCTCGCGCATGCTCGACGTGTTCGAGAAGGTCAACCGCGACATCCCGTTCAATGGCTTGCCGTGGTTCTTCGACCACGCCGAAACCATCACGCCGAAAAACATCGAACGCGTGCGTGCCCTCGGTGGCGGTATTGCGATCCAGGATCGCATGGCGTTCCAGGGCGAATACTTTGTCGAGCGCTACGGCGCCAAGGCTGCCGAAGCCACGCCGCCGATCAAGCGCATGCTGGCCGAAGGCGTGCCGGTAGGGGCGGGCACCGATGCCACCCGCGTGTCGAGCTACAACCCTTGGACCTCGCTGTACTGGATGGTCAGCGGCCGCACCGTCGGTGGCCTGGAGTTGCACGCCGAGGGCTTGCCGCGCCTTACCGCGTTGGAACTTTTCACCCACGGCAGTGCCTGGTTCTCGTCCGAGCAGGGCAAGAAAGGCCAGATCAAGGTCGGTCAACTGGCGGATGTCGCCGCGTTGTCGGCGGACTTTTTCAGTGTCGAAGAAGAAGCCATCAAGTGGATCGAGTCGGTACTGACAGTGGTCGGCGGCAAGGTCGTGTACGGCGCTGGCGACTTCGAAGATTTCGCACCGCCACGGGTACCGGTGCTGCCCGACTGGTCGCCAGTGGTCAAGGTGCCAGGGCACTGGCGCCCGACGTCGCCGATGCAGGCCCAGGTTCACCAGTGCAGCGGACCTTGCGGCGTGCATGCCCACAGCCATGAAAAAGCGCGCCTTTCCAGCGTGCCGGTCAGCGACTTCCAGGGTTTCTGGGGTGCGTTCGGCTGCTCCTGCTTTGCCTTTTGAAGAACACCCCCATCCCCAAAGGAGTTACCCATGACTTACAAGCGCTTGAACAAAGATGATGCTGTTGTGCTGTTGGTTGATCACCAGACCGGCCTGATCTCCCTGGTGCAGGATTTCTCCCCCAACGAGTTCAAGAACAACGTGCTGGCCCTGGCCGACGTGGCGAAGTTCTTCAACCTGCC
Source organism: Pseudomonas sp. PA-4-8C (assembly GCF_021606625.1). Taxonomy (NCBI): domain Bacteria; kingdom Pseudomonadati; phylum Pseudomonadota; class Gammaproteobacteria; order Pseudomonadales; family Pseudomonadaceae; genus Pseudomonas; species Pseudomonas sp. PA-4-8C. The sequence continues at coordinate 4,032 of NZ_WKCD01000237.1, read as the reverse complement.
GACCATCCTGACCACCAGCTTTGAAAGCGGCCCCAACGGCCCGCTGGTGCCTGAGCTCAAAGAACTGTTCCCCGACGCGCCATACATCCCGCGCCCTGGCCAGATCAACGCATGGGACAACGAAGACTTCGTCAAGGCCGTCAAGGCGACCGGCCGCAAGCAGATCATCATTGCCGGTGTAGTGACCGATGTGTGCGTGGCATTCCCGACCCTGTGTGCCCTTGACGAAGGCTTTGAGGTTTTCGTGGTCACCGACGCTTCTGGCACCTTCAACGAAACCGTGCAACAAGCCGCCTGGGCACGCATGACCGCCGCCGGTGCGCAACTGGTCAACTGGTTCTCCGTGGCCTGCGAGCTGCAAGTGGACTGGCGCAACGACATGGAAGGCCTGGCCAACCTGCTCTCGCCGCGCATTCCCAACTACCGCAACCTGATGAACAGCTACTCGGCGTTCGCTGCCAAGTAACCTGCTCTGTAAAACACCGCAAGACCCTGTGGGAGCTGGCTTGCCTGCGATGGCGGTATACCAGTCAACAGCATTGCTGGCTGATACACCGCCATCGCAGGCAAGCCAGCTCCCACATTTGATTGGGTTCACATTTGGTTTGTGGTGTGATCACTGACAGGCTATAAAACAGCCCATCGTCCCCTGAGAAGCGACAATGAACCCTTTCGAAGACATGCGCCTGTTCTGCCAGGTCATGGAGTCCGGCAGTTTTACCGCCGCCGCCGAGCAATTGGGCTTGTCCAAGCAATTCGTCAGCCGCCGCCTGATCCAACTGGAAGACCGCCTGGGCGTGCGCCTGCTCAACCGCTCCACACGGCGCCTGGACGTCACGCCGCTGGGCCAGAGTTACTACGAGTCGGCCTTGCGCCTGCTCGGTGAGGTGGAGCAGGTGGAGCAGGGCATCGCCGGCCAGAACAGCGAGCCGCGCGGCACCATTCGCCTCAGTGCTCCCTTGTCGTTCGCCATGGCGCACCTGGGTTGCCTGCTGCCGTTGTTTTTGCGTCAGCATCCACAGGTCTGCGTTGAAGTCGACCTGAGCGACAGGCCGGTGGACTTGATCGGCGAAGGCTACGACCTGGTGCTGCGCATCGGCACCCTGGAAGACTCCACCCTGATCGCCCGGCGGATCGCCGCTATCGAGCGGGTGTATTGCGCCAGCCCCGACTATCTGGCGCTACGGGGTACGCCATTGAAACCCGAGGATTTAACCACGCACGACTGCCTGCCCTACGGCCACGGCCGCCAGGTGCAATGGCGCTTCAAAGGCAAGTTGCAAGCCTTGAGCGTCAGCGGACGCATGCGCGTCAATAACGGTGACCTGCTGCGCGATACCGCGATTGCCGGTCTGGGCGTTACCTATCTACCGACGTTCATTGTCAGCGAGGCCTTGAAGGACGGTCGCTTGGTCAAGGTATTGGAAGACTTCGCCCCAGAGGCCTTGACCCTGTCGGCGGTGTACCCGCAGCACCGCCAGAGTTCACGCCCGGTGCAAGCGCTGGTGGAGTTCCTGCGCGAACGCCTGGCTAGCGGCTGCTGAACAGTTGGCGGATCAGGTTGGGCGTACTGCCCGTCCACCGCTTGAACGAGCGCCGAAAATTCGCCGCATCGTTGAAGTTCAGGTACGCGGCCACTTCCTCGTTACTCAGCCCCTTGGCCTGGTACAGGTGCAACGCCACGTGCTTGCGCACCCGGTCGACCTGTTGCTGAAAACCCGTGTCGTGCCGTTGCAACTTGCGCTTTAGCGTGGCCGGGCTCATGGCGAAGGTGTGCGCGGCTTGTTCCAGGCTCGGTGGCTGGCGCACGTGTTCGCGCAGGTAGCCGTAGAGGCAGTCCAGAAAGCTTGTGGCAAAGCCCAGTTGCTCGATTTGTTCAAGGGCTTGCTGGCGTGCGACCTGGCCCGCGGTGGCCGAAGCACCGGGCCAGTTGTGGGTGAGGTATTCACGGGGGAGGCACATCATGTCCAGCGGACGTTCGAAGCGTGTGTGTTCGCCCAGATGCACCCAGTATTGCTCGACGTACCGGGGTTCGGCATGGCTGAAACTGCACACCCACGGCAAGCGCTGGCCGCTGAGCCATTGGCTCATGGCAACCAGCGAGGTCATGCTGGCTTCGAGCAGAAAGCGCCAGTGTTCGCCAGCGCCGCAACTGTCCAACCAATACAGGTAAGCGTGATGCTCATCCAGCTCCAGTTGCAGCGTGACGAGCGGGCTGAGCAGCACTTGTTGCTGGATCAGGATCTCCAGCGCCTGATGAAGGTTGTGTGCATGCCCCAGCGCATGACTGGCGGCGCCGTAGTAGCCGGGCAGCAGGCGTTGGCCAAACAGGAAACTGCTGTCATCGGCATCCAGCAGTTTGCGGCTGTTGCCGATCAAGCCCAAGAACTGCTGCGGGCTCAACCGCGCGTTGCCGGCCAGGATGTCTTCGTGGAACAGGCCGGTGCCGCGCAGCAAACGATGGCTGTCGATGTCCCGGGACAAGCCCAGGTCGATCAACGTGGCGGGTTGATAATGACCGGGGATGAAGCGGCTGTCGTTTTCATACCAACTGGTTTTCACAGCCATTTCAGGCGCTTTTCGCAAGAGGGTGTTTGGCGCGGGCCAGGCCCATATTCAGCCGCTTTAGCAACTCGTGGGGTGACTCTTGCAAGGCCATCACCACCGCCGTGGTCGCCGCCAGTTGCAGGCGTTCGCCCTGTTGCCGGGTCTTGTGGGCGAGGCTCTGCACCGCGTGTTGCAACTCCTGCGCCAGGCCCTGGGCCTGGCGCTCGCCGGTGTTGGGCAGCAGCACCACAAAACGATCGCCTGCCAGGCGGCACAACAGGTCCTGGCGGCGCAGGTTGAGCAACAGCACATGGCTGACCGCCTGTAGCACCGCATCACCCTCGGCATGCCCGTAGGCCTGGTTGATGGCGGCGAAGTTGTCCAGGTCCAGGGCCAGCAGCGACAGCGGTTGTTGCTGCTCTTGGCTGTCGCGCAGGCTGTCGGCGAGTTGGCGCTTGAGGTAGTCGGCACCGGCCAGGGGGGTGAGTTTGTCGAATAGCCGATGCTCGCGAAACAACCGCTCGCGTTTTTCCATCTGTGCGCTGATCGCCAGTTGTTCGTGGTGCCAGTGGTAGATACCGATCGTCAGCAGGATCATGCCCACCGGCATTGGCCCTGACTCCAGCCAGTGATCCCAGGAGATGCTGTCAGGCAGGCGGATGAATTCGTCGAGGCTGTCGATCCACCAGGAAAAAAAGATGCACGACAGCCCCAGCGCCAGGTATTGGGTGACCCGTCCGGCGGGGCGGCTTTTCAACACCAGGCCCAGCCAGATCAGCGCGAGCAGCGCCGAACCGCCTTCGCCGATGATATCCAGCCACACCCATTCGCTGACGCTTTTGAGCTCGCCGCAGGCCAGGTGCAGGATCAGTCCGAGGTTGGCGGCGATCAGTAGCAACGCGAGTTTCCAGCGGTGGGGTTTGAGCACGGAAAACATGGCCACGGGTCCTTGGGCAAATAAGCGATGGGCGCCAGCACAGCAGATTGATGTGACGGTTGGATGACGGGGTGGGAGGGTCGAATCAGCTCATGCCCTCGGTGCATTTTTCATGCTGAACATGGACCCCATGTGGGAGCTGGCTTGCCTGCGATGACGTCCTCACAGCCGCCCCATATCTACCTGACACCCCGCAATCAAACTGTGGGAGCTGGCTTGCCTGCGATGACGGCCTCTCAGCCGACACCTATCCACCTGACCCCCCACCATCCAACTGTGTGTGGGCTTGCTCGCGAAGGCGGCCTGGCAGTCAACACAGTTGTATTGTGTGCACATCCATTGCTGCGGTAACGGCTACTTAGGGTTCCGCCCTGACGGCGGGTCACTTTTGGAAGGACCCAAAAGTAACCAAAAGGTCCTCGCCCCACCACTCGGCACCTCGCTTAGGCTCGGTGTGCCCGTAATCCGCCAGTGATTTGGGGGGCCGCCGCCACGCGCCATCCATGGCGCGGGGCGGCTAAACCGGCATCCCTGCCGGTTTACCCCCC
>NZ_WKCD01000236.1:0-8887 GCF_021606625.1 Pseudomonas sp. PA-4-8C | reverse complement strand
TTTAGCCGCCCCGCGCCATGGATGGCGCGTGGCGGCGGCCCCCCAAATCACTGGCGGATTACGGGCACACCGAGCCTAGGCGAGGTGCCGAGTGGTGGGGCAAGAGCGTTTTGCTTACTTTTGCGCTCTTCAAAAGTGAGCCGCCGTCAGGGCGGAACCCTAAGTGGCCGTTACCTAAATAACGGATATATACCCGGTCAGACCCAACATCCTGGTCGGCTGTCAGGCCGCCATCGCAGGCAAGCCAGCTCCCACATTTGGACCGAGGAGCGTCAGGTAGATAGGGGGGGCCAGCTTCAGCGCGCAACCATATTTGTACTCAATCAAGAAGCCAACCATGCAAACGTCTAAATTCCGCAAAATCGGCATTCTGGCTATAGCGGCCGTGGCAATCGGCCTGGCCATTTACACCGTAAACGCCCCCGCCGACGCCCCCCAATACCTCACCGCCACCGCCGAACGCGGCGATATCGAAAACGCGGTATTGGCCACCGGCCTGCTGGAGGGCGTCAAACAAGTCGACGTCGGCGCCCAAGTCTCCGGCCAGCTCAAGTCGCTGAAAGTCAAAGTCGGTGACAAGGTAAAGAAGGGCCAATGGCTGGCCGAAATCGACCCGTTGATCCTGCAGAACACCCTGCGCAAAGCCCAGGTCGATGAAGAAAACCTCCAGGCCCAACGCCGCGCGACCGCCGCGCAGCTCAAGCAGGCCAAGTCCGTGTATGAGCGCTACAAAGGCTTGCAGGCCGATGAGTCGGTGTCACGCCAGGATTTCGAAGACGCCGAATCGACCTACCAGGTACAACAGGCCAACCTGCTGTCCCTGGACGCACAGATCAAAAGCGCGCACATCCAGATCGACACCGCCAAGGTCAACCTGGCCTACACCCGCATCAACGCGCCCATCGACGGCGATGTGGTGGGCATCGTCACCCAGGAAGGCCAGACCGTGATTGCCAGCCAGTTGGCGCCCGTGCTGCTCAAGCTGGCAGACCTGGACACCATGACCGTCAAGGCCCAAGTGTCGGAAGCGGATGTGATTCATATCAGCCCCGGCCAGCAGGTGTACTTCACCATCCTCGGCGAGGCGGACAAGCGCTATTACGCCAAGCTGCGCGGCACTGAGCCGGCGCCGCAGAACTTCCTTGAAACCCAGACCGCCGGCACGCCGAAGCAAAACACCGCGGTGTTCTACAACGCGTTGTTCGACGTGCCCAACCCCGACCACCGCCTGCGCATTGCCATGACCGCCCAGGTGCGCATCGTGCTCGACACCGCCGAGGCCGCGCTGATGGTGCCCGTGGCGGCGCTGGGTGTGCGCAATGCCGATGGCCGCTACGAAGTGCGGGTGCTGGATGCCAAGGGCAAGGCGGTGGCCCGCACGGTGAAGACCGGTATCAACAACAACGTCAAAGTGCAGATCCTTGATGGCCTGGCCGAGGGCGACACCGTGGTGATCGGCGACGCCACGCCTGCCGTGGCGGGGAGTTGAGTCATGAGCCAGCCTCTGTTGGAACTCAAGGGCATCACTCGCAGCTTCATGGCCGGCGAGCGTGAATTCATCGCGCTCAAGGGCATCGACCTGAGCATCCATGCCGGGGAAATGCTGGCGATCATCGGCGCCTCCGGTTCGGGTAAATCGACCCTGATGAACATCCTCGGTGGCCTGGATTACGCCACCGCCGGCAGCTACAAGATCAATGGCATCGAAACCCGCTCCCTGGGCGATGAGCAACTGGCGGAGCTGCGGCGTGATTACTTCGGGTTTATCTTCCAGCGTTACCATTTGCTCGCGCACCTGAGCGCTTTGCACAATGTGGAAATGCCGGCGATCTACGCGGGCACCCCGCAAAGCCAGCGCCATAGCCGCGCCGGGGAATTGCTGGCACGCCTGGGCTTGTCGGGCCATACCAGCCATCGGCCCAGCCAGCTGTCTGGCGGGCAACAGCAGCGAGTGAGTATTGCGCGGGCCTTGATGAACGGCGGTGAAGTGATCCTGGCTGACGAACCCACCGGCGCCCTCGACACCCACAGCGGCAAGGAGGTGATGCGCATCCTCGCCGAGCTGCATGCGGCGGGGCACACCGTGATTATCGTCACCCACGACCCCAAGGTCGCGGCGAACGCCCAGCGCATTGTCGAGGTGTGTGATGGCGAGATCATCAGCGACAAGGCCAACGACAGCGTCGGCCTGGAGTTGCCCGCCGAGGCGCCGGTCGAGCCCCGCCGCAGCGGTGCGCGGCGCCTGGTGGCGAGCCTGGGGTTGTTCAAGGAAGCGTTCAACATGGCGTGGGTGGCGCTGATCTCCCACCGCATGCGCACCTTGCTGACCATGCTCGGCATTGTCATCGGCATCACTTCGGTGGTGTCGATCTCGGCCATCGGCGAAGGCGCCAAGCGCTATGTGCTCAAGGACATCCAGGCCATCGGCAGCAACACCATCGATATCTTTTCCGGCACCAGTTTTGGCGACAGCCGCGCCTCGGCCATCGAGACCTTGATGCCCTCGGATGTGGAGGCCTTGAACCAGCTGTATTACGTGGACAGCGCCACGCCGGTGGTGGGGCGCAACCTGTTGTTGCGCTACGGCAATATCGACCTGGACGCCCAGGTCAATGGTGTCAGTGATCGCTACTTCAAGGTCAAGGGCCTCAAGCTTGAAGCCGGCATTGCCTTCAGCGAAAGCGATGCACGGCGCCAGGCCCAGGTGGTGGTGATCGACCACAATACCCGCCAGCGCCTGTTCGGGCCGAACATCGACCCGCTGGGCCAGGTGATCCTGATAGGCAACCTGCCGTGCACGGTGATCGGGGTGACGGCGGACAATAAAAACATGTTCGCCGCCAGCAAGGCCCTGAACGTGTGGGTGCCGTACGAAACCGCGGCGGGGCGTCTGCTGGGCCAGCGTCATCTGGACAGCATCACCGTGCGCATCAAGGACGGCCAGCCGAGCAAGGTGGTGGAAGACAACGTCAATAAGCTCATGCTGCAACGCCACGGCACCAAGGATTTTTTCACCAACAATCTCGACAGCATCATGCAGACGGTACAGAAAACCAGCCGCTCCCTGGCGCTGCTGCTGTCATTGATTGCGGTGATTTCTTTGCTGGTGGGCGGTATTGGCGTGATGAACATCATGCTGGTGTCGGTCACCGAGCGCACCCGTGAAATCGGGATTCGCATGGCCGTGGGGGCGCGGCAATCGGATATTCGCCAGCAGTTTCTGGTGGAGGCGGTGATGGTGTGCCTGATCGGCGGGATCATCGGGATCTCGCTGTCCTACGCCATCGGCTACCTGTTTTCGCTGTTTGTGAAGGAGTGGGAAATGGTGTTTTCGGTGGGCTCGATCGTTACCGCGTTTGCCTGTTCGACGTTGATCGGCATTGTGTTTGGTTTTGTACCGGCGCGGAATGCGGCGCGGTTGGACCCGATAGAGGCATTGGCAAGGGACTGATCTGTGGGAGCTTGCTCCCGTGACGGCCTGACAGCCGGCGCCTATCTCCCTGGCGCCCCAGGATCCAAATGTGGGAGCTGGCTTGCCTGCGATGGCGGCCTGACAGGCGACACAGTTGGATTGTGTGCATATCCATTGCTGCGGTAACGGCTACTTAGGGTTCCGCCCCAACGGCGGCTCACTTTCGAAAAGCCGGAATGCCGGCCCAGACAAAAGTAAGCAAAGCGCTCTTGCCCCACCACTCGGCACCTCGCTTGGGCTCGGTGTGCCCGTAATCCGCCAGTGATTTGGGGGGCCGCCACCACGCGCCATCCATGGCGCGGGGCGGCTAAACCGGCATCCCTGCCGGTTTACCCCCCAAATCCCTGTCGAATTCCGGCCAGCGTGGTTTAACTGGGCGCCTAAAATCAAAAGCAGATCAAGAGCAAGGGGCAAGAGCAAGAGCAAGAGCGGCTCGCTTCGCATCGTGGTTACCGGTGGCTGCGGCGAACTGCACAGTTGTGTAGATACCTATGCTGCGATAGCGGTGTGACAGTCTCCCCAGGGTTGCTGACCCACCGCTATCGCAGGCAAGCCAGCTCCCACGGGGATTTTTGCTTGGCTTATAGGGCCGTGTCAGACTCGGTCGAGTACATCCAGCGCAACAACGAATGCCGCCCGCTGATCCCCAACTTGATCGCCGCACGCTTGAGGTAGCTCTCGATGGTGTTGACCTTCAACGCCAATTGCTCGGCCAACTCCGGCGCGGTGCGCCCGGCCAGCAGGCCTACGCACACTTCCAGTTCACGGTTGGACAAGGTCAGCCCCGATTGCACCAGGCGCTCCTGGATACGTCGGCGCAAGGTATCGATGCCCTGGTGTTGCGGCTCTGCCGACGGGCTGTCCGAGAGCGATGGCTGCAGCGCGGTGATGTGTTTTTCCACCATGGGCAGCAACAGCGTGGAGAAGTCCTGGAGCATGCTGCGTTCTTGCGCAGAAAAACTCTCGGACGGGTGGGAGCGGTACACCGACAGTACATAGCGCACATCGTCCTTGCGGCGCGTGAGGTGCAGTTGTGCGGCGAGTTGCTCGCTGTCCAGGGCCGCCACCGAATCGGTGTACACCGGGCTGATTTTGCGACGGCCAAGGCCTTCACGGCTGACGTGCAATTGGGTGATATGGGTGGCGTCCACTGCCAGTTGGGTAAGGATCAGGTCATGCAGCATGCGTGGGAAATGGCGGCTGCCGGTGCTGGCGATGACCTTGCCTATCTGTGGGAACAGGTGTGAGTTCATCAATTCGTCCATGAGTTTCGTGCAGGTATTGGGCCTTATAGCGACGGGGATTAAGAAGGTAACTAATGTGAATAACCTGCAGTGATAGTGCGTCCCGCCGCTGACATGCTAGTACAGGCTGGCTGAAGGAGGGGGATCCAATCTGCGAAAAAAAAACATTAAGCAGGTACAGCGGCAGTCGGATCCTTCCGATCGCCGCCCAGGCACCGCAAAACGCTTGGGTTTGGGCGCTATTTCAGCGCGTACGCCGATGTAGTGGTGGGCCGCAGGTTGGCACCGTTGCACTTGGCCAGGGCTTGTTGGATATCCGCCAGCAGGTCGGCGACGTCTTCCAGCCCCACCGACAAACGTACCAGGCCCTCGCTGATACCGTGCTGCGCCCGTTGCTCGGGGGTGTAGGTGGAGTGGGTCATGCTCGCCGGGTGTTGGGCCAGTGATTCGGCATCCCCCAGGCTGACCGCGCGGGTGAACAGTTGCAGCGCGTTCATGAAGCGCTGGCCGGTCTCGATGCCACCCTTGAGTTCAAAGGCGATCATGCCGCCGGGCAGTTTCATTTGTCGGTTTGCCAATTCGTACTGTGGGAAAGAACGCAGCCCGGGGTAGGTCACCCACTGCACCGCAGGGTGTGCCTGCAACGCCTCGGCCACCGCCTGGGCGTTGCTGCAATGACGGTCCATGCGTAGGCCCAGGGTCTTGAGGCCGCGCATCAACAACGCGGCGTCCTGGGGTGACATCACCGCGCCGGTCAAGTCCTTGAGTCCTTGCAGGCGAATGCGCTGGGCCAAGGCCTGGTTGCTCACCGCGATGCCTGCGGTGATGTCGCCGTGGCCGCTGAGGTATTTGGTGGCCGAGTGCACCACCACATCGGCGCCCAGTTCCAGGGGGCGTTGCAGGTAGGGGGTGCAGTAAGTGTTATCGACCACCACGGTGATGTTCGGCTGTTGATGAGCCAGTTCGGCCACGGCGGCGATGTCGATCAGGCGCAGGTTGGGGTTGGCCGGGGTCTCGCAGTAGACCATGCGGGTGGCCGGGGAGAAGGCTGCTTGCAGGGCGGCCAGGTCGGTCAGGTCGACGTGCCGCACCTTGATGCCGAATTCGCCCAGGCCATGGTGCAACAGGGCGAAGGTACAACCATAAAGCGTCTGGCTGACGATGATCTCGTCGCCTGGGCGCAACAGGGTCCAGAACGTCGCGGCAATCGCGCCCATACCGGAGCTGAATGCCACGGCGGCTTCGCCGTTCTCCAGACTGGCCATGCGTGACTCCAGCAGGGCCAGGGTGGGGTTGGAAATGCGCGTATAGAAGTGGCCGCTGGCTTCGCCGGCAAAGCAGGCGGCGCCGTATTCGACAGTGGGGAAGGCGAAGGTGGCCGACAGGTAGATGGGCGGGACGAGGGCGCCGTGGTGGTCAAGAGGGTCATAGCCGTGGTGGATGGCACGGGTAGAAAAGCCGAAGCTGGTGTGTTTAGTGTGCATGTCGGGCGCTCCTTATTTCCTACAATGCTATGCTCATAACCACAGATGAACCTTGCAAAAAAGCCTGGAAAAACCCGCGTTTGTGGATCAAACACCGATAAAAATAATGATTAGAGGCACGTTATGCCCATCAAGCTGGACCGTACGGACAAAGCCCTTTTAAACGCGTTGCAAGGCAACGCCCGCCTGACCGTGGCCGAGTTGGCAGAGCGGGTGGCCCTCACCACCTCACCGTGCTGGCGCCGGGTGCGCACCCTGGAGGAGAGCGGGGTGATCAGTGGCTACCAGGCGATCCTTTCTCCCAAGGCGCTGGGTTATGGGGTGACCGCGTTTGTCAGCATCATGATGGAAAGCCACACCCAGGAAATCGCCCGCGCGTTCGAGCAGCGCCTGTTGGCGATTCCGGAGATTGTGGCGTGCCATAACGTCTCGGGGCGCTATGACTTTTTGCTGGAAGTGGTGGCCAAAGATCTGGAATCGTTTGGCGAGTTTGCCCGCGAGGTTTTGCAGACGTTGCCCTGCGTCAAGGAGATCTATTCGAGCTTTTCCTACAAGTCGGTGCGGCCGTTGCGGGTGATTCCGTTGCCGGGTTGACGGGAGGCTTACGGCGCCTTACCTACTGACACCCCCGCGATCCAGCTGTGGGAGCTGGCTTGCCTGCGATGGCGACCTGCCAGCCGCCCCATATCTACCTGACACCCCACGATTTCAATGTGGGAGCTGGCTTGCTCGCGAAGGCGGCCTGGCAGGCGACACAGTTGGATTGGGTATATATCCATTGCTGCGGTAACGGCTACTTAGGGTTCCGCCCTGACGGCGGCTCACCCGGCGTCCTGCCGGGTTACCCACGAATTCAAGCCTGCGTTCGGCCAGCGTGGTTTAACGGGGCGCTTGAGATCAAGATCACAAGCAGATCAAGAGCAGATCAAGAGCGGCTCGCTTCGCATAGTGGTTACCGGCAGATCAAGAGCTACTCGCTTCGCATCGTGGTTAGGTTAGGTTGGGGTTGGGGGGCTTTTGCTTTTTTGGGCGACACCGTGCAGCAGCAACGCCTCGAACACTCGCTGCACGCGTGGTTCGTCGCTGTGTGCCACATTGAAGCGCATTGAGTCGCGGTGGGCCGGATCGTAGCCAAACAGGGCGCCGGGGGCCAGTACCATGCTGCGTTTCAGGGCTTCCTGGGCCAGGAGTTCGCCGTTTACGCCGGGTGGCAGGCGCGCCCAGATGAACATCCCGCCTTCATACGCCATGGGCAATTCGCACCCGCAGCGCTTGAGCCATTGTTCGACGCGCCCACCGGCTTCCATCAGGCGCTGCACCATGCGTTTGCGGTGCTTGGCGTAGCTGCCTTCGCTGAGCATGCGGTAGACGATCTGTTCGAACAGTTCGGAGGTGACGCCGCCGCTCATCAATTTCATGTTGGTCAGGTTGGCGGCCAGTTGCGGCGCGGCGACGACGTAGCTGACGCGGGTGTTGGCACTCAGGATCTTTGAGAAACCCGACAGGTAGGTGACCTGGTCCAGCCCGGCGACGGCGGCCAGGCGTGGGGGTGGGTTGGGGTGCAGGTCGCCGTAGAGGTCGTCCTCGACGATGTGGCAGTGATAGTGCTGGGTCAGTTGCAGCAGGCGGAACGCCTGGCTGGGGCTGAAGGAGTGGCCGGTGGGGTTGTGTAACACGCTGGTGGTCAGGTACAGGCTGGGGCGGTGTTCGGCCAGCAGTTGTTCGAGGGCGGTGAAGTCAAAGCCGTCGGGGCGGCGGGCAATGGTGATGACTTTGACGCCGTGCAGCGCCAGGTTGGCGTGGAAGTTGAAGTAGCACGGTGCATCGAGCAGCACCGTGTCGCCGGGGCGGGCGAGCAGGCGCATGAGCATGTCCAGGCCCTGCACGGTATTGGGTGTGGTGATGATCTGTTCCACTGGCACCGACAAGCCTTCGCCGTGCAGTTTCTGCTGCAGCGCCTGGCGCAACGGCAACAGCCCCGCCGGTGTGCCCAGCCCGGCGATGCGCAGTGACGGCGCACGCACTACGCTGCGCATCGCCTGGCGGATCGCTTCGCCATTGAGCCAATCCTCCGGCAAGTGCCCGCCGCCAGGGCGCAGTTCGCCACTGGCAGTGGCCAAGGGCCGGCGCAAAACGCTGAGCAGGTCTTGGGGCAACAGGTCCACCCAGGTCGCCGAGGCTGGGCGGGTGCTGTCCATCGCCACGAAGTAGCCGCGGCCTTGGCTTGAGGTGAGCAGGTGGCGACCGCGCAGACGGTCCAGTGCCTCGTTGAGGGTGAACTTGCTGACGCCGAGGATCTGGGTCAGTTCACGCACGGATGGCAGTTTGCTGCCCGGGGCCCATTCGCTATTTTCGATGGCGTGGCTGAACGCCTCGACGATCTGTTGGACCTTGGGCGTGCCCTCTACAAAAGCGATGGCGGATACAAACATGACGCGTCCTTGTGTTTGCCGGTGCTTTTACCGGTGAAGTTAGGCTGGATTAGGCATCACTTTACCTGCCTTGTGCAATGCCACTCCCCTAGACTGCGCGGCATCTCGCCAGGAGGTGGCGAAATTTCCTACACCTAAGCAATGGATTTTGCATTTCCATGAAGACTTATATGTGCGCACCCTGCGGTTTTATGTACGTAGAAGAACTGGGTATTCCGGAGGACGGAATTCCCGCAGGCACCCCTTGGGAAGAGG
>NZ_WKCD01000235.1:0-8909 GCF_021606625.1 Pseudomonas sp. PA-4-8C | reverse complement strand
CCTCAGGCTGTCACCTTGCCGGCGCATGAGCATCAGTGTCACTCGCTCTTCGGTATTCAAGTGGCTGTAGGTCTTTTTCATCGCAACACCTTACCTCAGGTGTTGCACTTGCTCCTTGAGACCGCCCTCCATAAGCTCGTGAAAGTCGCCAACTATGAATGGCGAATGCGTTGCGATGAGAGCATCAAAACCTACGATGTCACGAATACGTTTTAGATCCTTGATAAAGCTTTTTTGCCATTTTACATGCAGCGATATCTCAGGTTCATCGATTAGTAATAGGGAGTTGGGAGATGTCTTAAAAAGCAATTCATACATTAAGACAATTTCATGCTGTTCACCGGATGAAAGTGAGGAAAGGGGGATGTCGCTGCCCATTTCACTTATGACAGACAAACCTCTTTCTTTATTTATGATTAAGCGTTTGTGTGCAAACTTTCCCTTCAGTAGATCAAAAAGAACGAAACATCTATCCGCCAGAGTGCTGAAAACGCTAAGTTTTGACTCGCTGTCTTGAACGAATAGGCTCATTGTTTCAATTTTCCCTAGTGATAGGGATTTTACATCCGAGGGGAACGATGGACCTTCGATTGTTGCTAATAAACCCATGGCGCTTAGCCAGTTTTGATATGCTTCAAGTTTCTTTAAACGCTCACTAACAGAGTCTGCGCTTAGAAATTCATGATCTCCAGCAATTAGCCTGTGCGGAAAGGACTGATCAAGTGTTTGACACATTTGAGCATATTCAGCGCTTACCGCCTCAATTTGAGCAACCATGTTTGACGCGCACTGATCAACAGTCAATTTCGAATTTTCAGTCCCGCGAGCTGCTAATCGATAGGTATCAATTAGTTTGACATTAAGCTCTCGACGTATTTTATCAAAAAAAGCAGATCTGGTTCTCCGTTTATTTTTTTTATTGGGAATGTATCTATATGCAAGATCCCAAGCATCAACTGAGTTCCCGTTTTTCTCATCGAACCACAGCCCATGCCTTACCTCTCTCAGCCATGGTCTAGTTTCGGCCATTAGTTTGGCGATTGATAACATCTCCGGATCTATTGGCGAAACAGTTTCTACATGAGAGCTACCAGATTTGAAAAAGGAGATTTCAAGGGGGCTGGAGAGGTTAAGGTGATCACTTTTTTCCGTAGGCTTGCCATTTGACTGCCTCGATATAGATATGTTTGTATCGTTGCTGAGGCCTACATGGATAGTTCGAAATGGTACATTGCTTAATGCTTCAATGTCCCAGTCGAAGATGTACTTAAGGCACTTTAGGACTGCTGTTTTCCCGACGCCGTTGGCGCCATGGATAATAGTAATGCCGCCGTTTCGTAGTGATACTCTATGGTTGTAAATGCCATAGAGTTTTGAAATGTATATTTCCTGAATTTTTATAGAATCGTTCATGACTACTCCCTTAGCTATGTGGCGATGATGGCACAGTGTGTAGTCGTGAGCTATCGCCTTCTGTGGCATTTTTAGCTAAACCAATGCCCGAAAAGGCCGGTCATTATGTCCTTCACTGCTTAAGCCCTACCTCTACCAGTCCTCCTTGAGCAATGCTCGAAAACAATCAGCCTCCTCAGAAAAGGCACAATATTGAAAAAAACGCAGATAAATGCACTTATCCCCCTCCCGCCGACGGGGTTTGCGTCGTTTTTTTGTGCAAATCCAGATGTAGTGCAACTGCCCCTGCAGACCAGGCGGGCAGGGCGTCTCTTCCGCCGACGGGCAATTTCACAAATTGCAAAATTTGGAAGAAAAATGCAGCGAGGTTGCACAACGATGTAATCAGGCGGTCACCTGCAGGTTACGACGCCCCCCCTGATTTTACTGGGCCAAAAAATGAAAATCCCGCTAAGGGGCAGGTTTTCATAATCGAGACGGTTCGATCGGGGCGGCCTGTCTCAATCAGAGCTGTCACGGTGATAACTGGCTGCAGGTCGCAGCCGCCACGGCTTACGGCGCGATGGGGCCCCCGAGCTGAGGTTTCACAAGTCCGCAGCAGCTAAGCGCTCATGTGGAACGCTTGCATTACGTTTCAAGCGAGCAAGTTCGGCCTCAACCAGCGGGATGAGAAGCTGACTCAACGCGCTGTGCAATGCCTCTGCCTGGTGCTGCTCAAGTCGTTTCGCTGAAAGCTTTTCCAAGTACACCCCCTCCTGACATGTAAGCGGTGTAAGCGGGTCTAAAAATGCCCGCAAGGCCCCGTATTCATTGGGGATGCTCACTTACAGTCGTGTCGGCAAAAAGTGTAAGTCTGGAAGCTATGTCAAAAAAACCCTTTAAAAACAGTATGTTACTGAGTGTCTAACTTACAGTCACAAACTGTATGGTGCCGACACTGATCTGACAGTCTACTTACAGTTAAGAAATGGTTCTAAAGCATTGAAATATAAGGTTTAAAGAGAAAATAATCTTCTAGCTTACACTTCTTACGCACTTTTGATGGGTGCACCGGAAAAAATTCCCGTGTGTACTGCGGGTGCCGCTCGATGTGTGCAGGCACCCTAGTGGCGCTCAGTTTTCTGGGGCGGTCAGCTGAGATCGGCAGGGAGGTTTGGGTTTGCATTGTTGCGCTTCAGATGACCAGTGACCCACTGACACATATCCGCCATATTGATAGCATCTTCGAAAGTAACGTCAGATTCCGTCACGTGAACTGCAGAGTTTCTAATTCGCCGCAGTTTTTCCAACGTATCAAAGGTCACTCGGTCCACAACGCCTGCTTTGTACAGTTCACGAATTAACAGCATGGTCGCTGGTTTACCGCTTATACCCATTTTCATCGCAATGTCGCGGAGTTCGGTCTCAACGGGTATCCAGGCACTGAGCACTGCAGCTCGTGGGTCTGCCTGAGCAAGAGACTTAAAGCTCAATGGAGGCTCTTCAACTGGCAGGTTTGGGGCTTCGCCTTCTGCGCCTACCTGGTCTCTCACAGCTTCCAGCTGTTCACCGATGTCGATCTGAAACTCTTTGTATTTCAGTCTGCGGATTAGCAGCATTAGCTTTGCAAGCGGATCTCGCATGATGCAGGCAAGGCCTACAACGGCGGTCGGCCAAGCAATTGAGCTGATTATAGAGGAGAGAAACTGCAGCCAATCCATGGTCGTAGCACCTTTCAAAGAGCGCTTGTTACGTCGCTTGTTACGTGCGACGCAAAAAACAAAGGCCTGCATCGCTGCAAGCCTTTGATTTTAAATGGTGCCGGCACCAGGAGTCGAACCCGGGACCTACTGATTACAAGTCAGTTGCTCTACCAACTGAGCTATACCGGCGTGTTAGGGCGACGATTATAGCGATTGGAAAGGTTCTGTAAACCCCTGAATTCTGACTATTTTTGCAAAATCGAAGGTTTCTCGCGATTAGCGCGTTTCCCCCGTGTCTTCACAGGTTGAAAAGCACACGCAAAGTTCGGCTCCAGCTCGCGCAGCAGATCAAGACCAATAGGTTCCAGACCCCCTCCTAACCAGATGTCCAACGAGCTTTACCCCCTTGCCGAACACGCCAAAACAGCCCGCATAAAGCGCCCGTTATGCGCCTGGCACCAGATGCTTATGCACAATCGGTTGGTAACAGCTGTCACGAAACAGCCATTTTGTGCAGCAGTTCTCAACACGCTGCAACTGCCTGTTTTGTGTGCACTTTATTTTGTGAACAAAAAATGACCAGATTGGCTTTTGGCGTGAAGGGCCGGTATCTACGGCCTCTGTAAAGAATTCATCAACAGAGTTATCCACAGGTCGTGTGTAGGATTTTTTGCCCTTTATTGGCGCTCGGCCAGCACCATCAAGTTGCGCGGGGTCAACGACGATTCGCAGAAGCTGCCGACCTCGACGTTGTAGCCCTGTTCCACCATAAACAGTGCCCGATCCAGCACCAACCACAGTTCCAATGGGCGTCGAAACAAGCCTCTCACGAGTTCCAGGTTGCGCACCTCGGCCAGGCGCTGCCAGCCGTGGGCCTCAAGTGCCGGCCAATCCTGTTCGCCTGTGGATAAGCCTTTGAGGCTTGCCAATTCCTGGCAATAGTCGGCAAAGGGTTTGTTCAGCCAACTGGCGGGCAGGGAGGGTGTTGGCAGGTAGTCGTCGCAGCCCCGCAGTTGCCGTTGCAGTTGGTCAAAGCCCAAGCGCCGGGCCATGGAGGTGTCTCGTTGTTGGCGTACGCGGTTGCCGGCGGTGACGGTTTCGCTCAGGGGCAGGCCCAGGTCATCAATCGACAGCTGTAGCAATGAGGCGCGCCCGGCGGCGGAAAGGGCCTGATAACTGTCGGCGGTGATGCGGTTGTAGCAGCAGGGCGCTAATGCCAGTTGTTTGCAGCCGGCGGCGCTGGCCAGTTGCAGCAGGCGCACGTGCAGGTCGCCG
Organism: Pseudomonas sp. PA-4-8C; assembly: GCF_021606625.1. Lineage (NCBI taxonomy): Bacteria > Pseudomonadati > Pseudomonadota > Gammaproteobacteria > Pseudomonadales > Pseudomonadaceae > Pseudomonas > Pseudomonas sp. PA-4-8C. The sequence continues at coordinate 4,539 of NZ_WKCD01000235.1, read as the reverse complement.
CAGGCGTGCAGGGCGACGGGTGTGTGTTCGGGCTGGATCGCGACATCCGCCATTACGTCTTGCAGATGATGGGTTGCGGGCAGGCCGTGGCGATCACTCAAGGCTTGGCCGGAGGCGATCAGGGCGGGGTCGTATTCCAGGCAGGTCAGATGTTGGCCGGGTTGCAGCAGGCGACGGCCTAGGTGGCCTTTGCCGGCGCACCAGTCCAGCCAGTGGGCGGGCGTTTGGGAAAAGGTCAGCGCGGCGCCGAAGGCTTCGATCTGTTGCCATTTGCGCCCGGGCACGTCGACATTCAGGCGATGGCGAGCGGGTTCAAGGGCGTGTGTGGGCAACTTATCCACAGTGCCGAGGCGCAGCGCGTCAGCGGCCAGTTGTGGAAAAGGCGCGGGCGCGGGCAGGTCGTGGGGGTGGTTGTGACTGGCTTCGGCCTCGGCCAGCGAGCGCTGGCGCAGCCATTGGGATAAGGCTGGGTGCACGGTTTCCCAGGGCAACTGCAGCTGGGTAAAGGGCCGTGGTCGCCACAGCCCTTGGTGTTCGGTCAGGAATGCATCCAGTGCCTGGAAGCGTGCCTCAACGTCCTTGGCATGCATCGACGCGCAGCCATTTTTCCAGCAGTTTGAAGCCGCGTACCAGTACGTAGGCCATCAGCAGGTAGAACAGCCCGGCGGCGAAGAAGATCTCGACCGGCAGGTAGGTGCGGGCAATGATGGTGCGCGCCATGCCGGTCAGTTCCAGCAGAGTCACGGTGCTGGCCAGGGCGCTGGCCTTGAGCATCAGGATCACTTCGTTGCTGTAGGCCGGCAGGCCGATGCGCGAGGCGCGGGGCAGGATGATGTAGAACAGCGTCTTGGGCTTGGACATGCCCAGGGCGCGCGCCGCTTCGATTTCGCCAGGCGGAATGGCCTGGATCGCACCGCGCAGGATCTCGGCAATATAGGCGGCGGTGTGCAGGGTCATGGTGGCGGTGGCGCACCAGAACGGGTCTCGCAGGTACGGCCACATGAAGCTGTTGCGCACGGCGTCGAACTGCGCCAAGCCGTAATACACCAGGAACAACTGCACCAGCAGCGGCGTGCCACGAAAGAAGAAAATGTAGCCGTAGGGCAGGGCGCTCACGTACCAGCGGCGCGAAGAGCGGGCGATGCCGAGTGGGATCGCCAGCAGCAGGCCGGCGATCACGGCGATTGCCACCAGCTCCAGGGTCAGTGTGGCGCCCTGGGCCAACTTCGGCAGCCACTTGATGATCACGGCCCAGTTCAGGCCCAGGTCAAAGTGCGATAACCAGCTGTAGTCGCCGCTCATTGGGTGCTCCTTGCAAAGCCGCGGGCGGCGCGTTTTTCCAGGAAGTGCATGCTGGTCATCGCCAGTACGGTCAGGCCCAGGTACATGAACGCCGCGACCATGAAGAAGGTGAAGGGTTGCTTGGTCACGGTCACGCCGATCTGCGCGTGGCGCATGATTTCTTCCAGGCCGATCACCGACACCAGCGCGGTGTCTTTCATCAGGATCATGAACAGGTTGCCCAGGCCCGGCAGGGCGATGCGCCACATCTGCGGCATGATCAACCGGGTGAAAATCCGAAACTTCGACAGCCCCAACGCCACGCCGGCTTCGCGGTGGCCCTTGGGAATGGCGAGAATCGCGCCGCGAAACACTTCCGTTGCGTAGGCGCCGAAGCACAGGCCCAGGGCGATGACGCCGGCGGCGAAGGCACTCAGCGACAGGTCGGGGTTGCCAAAAAACTCACCCAGGGCGCGCATCAGGTTGACGGTGCCGAAGTAAATCAGCAGCACCCACAGTAATTCGGGAATACCGCGAACGATGGTCGAATACGCACCGCCCAGCCATTGCAGCGGCTTGTATGGCGAAGTCTTGGCCAAGGCGCCGGCAAGGCCGAGCACCAGCCCCAGGCACAGGGCCGTGAGCGCCAGTTTGACGGTCATCAGCGCGCCGGCGGCGAGGGCCGGGCCGAATCCGTAGAGATCGAAATTCATGGTGTTTTCATATCGCGGCAGGCATTGCTAAAAGCCGACGCGCTCACAGGAGCGCGTCGGGCAGGTCGTTCAGATCATTCGATGCTGAACGGGAAGTACTTGTCGTTGATCTTCTTGTAGGTGCCGTCTGCCTTGATCTCTGCCAAGGCTCTGTTCAGGCGCTCGCGCAATGGGTCGCCCTTGCGCACGGCGATACCGATCTTGTCGCTTTCTACTACCGGGTCGCCTTTGAATTCATAGGCCGAACCGTCTTTGCTCTTGAGCCACTCGTACTGCACGTACTTGTCAGCCAGGATGCCGTCTAGGCGACCGGAGGTCAGGTCGAGGTAGGCGTTTTCCTGAGTGTCGTAGAGCTTGGCTTCGGTGTCCGGCAGCTTGTCTTCCAGGTAGGTACCGGCCAGCGTTGCGCGCTGTGCACCGATCACCTTGCCTTTCAGGTAAGCGGCGTCGGTCTTGAAGTCTGCCGTGGCTTTGGGCGCAATGAACTGCAGCTTGTTCGAGTAGTACGGGTCGGTGAAGTCAACCGCCTGCTTGCGCTCGTCGGTGATCGACAGCGAGGACACCAGGAAGTCGAACTTCTTGGCGTTCAGGGCCGGGATGATGCCGTCCCAGTCGGACACATACACTTCGCACTTCTCGACTTTCATCTTGGCGCACAGGGCGTCGCCGATGTCCTTGTCGAAGCCGACAACGTTACCGCTGGCGTCTTTATTGTTGAACGGCGGGTAGGCCGCTTCGATCCCCATTTTCAAGGTTTCTGCCATGGCCGTGGCGCTGAACGCCATCGAGACGGCCGCGGCCAGAAGGAATTTTTTATAGTTCTGCATGCATGTTGCTCCGTTAGCGGTTGCTGGACATGAATTGTTTGCAGCGCGCCGAAAGCGGGTTTTCAAACACCTGCTGTGGCGATCCTTGCTCTTCGACCAGGCCCTGGTGCAAAAACACCACTTCGCTGGATACCTGACGGGCGAAACCCATTTCGTGGGTGACCAGCAGCATGGTGCGGCCTTCTTCGGCCAGTGCGCGGATCACATTAAGTACTTCCTGGACCATTTCCGGGTCAAGCGCAGAAGTCGGCTCGTCGAACAGAATGACTTTAGGCTGCATCGCCAAGGTACGCGCAATCGCCGCGCGTTGTTGTTGGCCGCCAGAGAGTTGCGCGGGGTAGGCGTGGCGCTTGTCGGCGATACCGACCTTGGCCAGCAGGGCCTCGGCCACTTCTATGGCTTCGGCCTTGCCCTGGCCGAGTACGCGTCGAGGAGCCTCGATGATGTTGTCGAGGATGCTCATGTGCGGCCACAGGTTAAAGTTTTGAAACACAAACCCGATTTCGCTACGCAGGCGGTTGATCTGTTTGCCGTCGGCGGCCATCAGTTCGCCGTTTTTCGCGGCCTTGAGCTTGAGTTCTTCACCGGCCACCAGGATCTGGCCCTGGTGCGGGTTTTCCAGCAGGTTGATGCAACGCAGGAAGGTGGACTTGCCGGAACCTGAGGAACCCAGGATCGAGATCACATCGCCGTCGCGAGCGGTCAGCGAGATACCTTTGAGTACCTCAAGCTCACCATAGCGTTTATGCAAGTTGCGGATTTCAAGCGCGGGCGTGGCCTGGGCCATGTGCGGTCCTCATTGTGTTCGTTGCGATCTTCGCTGTTGGGCCGCCTTCCTGGCGAGGCGCCAAGCTAGCATAGCGTTTGGATGACAGCCAACAGCGCTGCGGACGGTTAACCGATGGTCTGCGGCAGGGTGTCGCATCGGCGCAGCAGTGTGTCGCGCCATCAACAACCTACAGACGTTTGACCCGGAAAGATCCACAGGCTTCGCGTAAAAAAGGGCGCGATGGTGCCAGCTTTGGCCGGGTGTTGGAAGGGTTAACCGGGCAAACGGTCCATATCAGCCCGCTTATGGGGCGTCACGTACTTTTTGTGTGTGTTTTTGGTGCGTCGGTACGTCGTGAATGTGGGTCGCACGGTAACGCTATAGCGGAATGCCATTGTTCTCAATGACTTGCGATAGGTTGCGAATTGTCCTACAGCCCCCGTCAACTGTGGCTATGAAATATTTTGGCGCAAATCTTGCGTAAAAAATAAAGAACGCCCTGTTGGATTCTTTTCACGAGAAAGGCTGCAAGCCGGGCGAACCGTTTTCGCAATTCCTCGCAAAGGTGTGTCAATGAGTAGTACGCAAAGCTCCAATGACCTCGAACAGGGGCTCAAACCGCGTCACGTCACCATGCTGTCGATTGCCGGTGTCATCGGCGCCGGTTTGTTTGTCGGCTCCGGCCATGCGATCGCTGCTGCCGGCCCGGCTGTACTGTTGGCCTATGCAGCCGCCGGCACGCTGGTGGTCTTGGTGATGCGCATGCTGGCCGAGATGGCCGTTGCGTCACCGGATACCGGTTCGTTCTCTACCTATGCCGACCGGGCCATCGGCCACTGGGCCGGTTTCACCATCGGCTGGCTGTACTGGTGGTTCTGGGTGCTGGTGATTCCGCTGGAAGCCAACGCGGCGGCGACCATCCTGCACGCCTGGTTCCCCGACGTGGCGA
>NZ_WKCD01000234.1:0-8966 GCF_021606625.1 Pseudomonas sp. PA-4-8C | reverse complement strand
GCCAATATCATCCTCAACGAAGTCAACGGCGGCAGCCCCAGCCAACTGCGCGGCTACACCGAAGTGGCCGGGCAATCGGCCCATGTGATCGTCGCCAACCCGTATGGCATCAGCTGTAACGGTTGCGGCTTTATCAACACCCCGCAAGCGACGCTCACCACCGGTAAAGCCGTGATCGAAAACGGCCAGATCAATCGCTACCAGGTCGACCAGGGCAGTGTTGCTATCGAAGGCGCCGGCCTGAACGCCAGCAACGTCGATCAGTTCGAAATCATCACCCGCGCCACCACCATCAATGCGCAGATCCAGGCGAAAAAACTCACCGTCGTCGCCGGGCGTAATGATGTAGATGCACGCACCTTGAATGCTACTGCGCGGGCAGCGGATGGCAGCCAGGCGCCGGATCTGGCGATTGACTCGTCGGCGCTGGGCGGCATGTATGTGGGCGCAGTCAAACTGGTGGGGACCGAGGCGGGTGTCGGCGTGAAGTTGTCGGGGGACATGGTCGCCGGCGGTGATATTCAGATCGATGCCGGTGGCCACGTGGTCATGGGCCAGACAACAGCGGCCGGCACCATTAACGTGAAGGCCCGCAGCGTGGAAGCCCAGGGCGTGGTCGCGGCGGGCAGTGTGCTTGAGATGAAGACGCAAGGCGACTTGCTCAATCAAAAAAGCCTGGCTGCGCGTGATCGCGTGGCGCTGCAAAGCGGTGGGGTGTTGACCAACAACGGCGTGATCGAAGCGGGCGTTAATGCTGATCAGACGCGCAATGCTCAGGGCGATATCCACGTCACTGCTGCCCAGTTGAATAACAACGGCAAAACCGTCATCGCCAGTCGTGACCTGAGCGTCAAGGTGGAGGGCATTCTCGACAACCGCAGCGGCACCCTTAGCGCGCAAAACCAGCTGAAGGTGACGACCGAAGAACTGGACAACCAACAGCAAGGCCGCGTATTGAGCGCAGCACGCATTGAGTTGAATGCCGCACGGTTGCTCAATGCTGACGCAGGCCTGGTGGTGGGCGACCGAGGGCTCAGCGGCCGCATCGGGCAGTTGGTCAATCGCAAGGGCGAGCTCTCAAGCCTTGCTGAAGTCACTTTGCAGGTCGACAGCCTGGACAACGTCGCCGGCCTGATATCTGCGGGCCAGGCGTTGCGCTTGACTGCCAGCGCGGCGGTGAACAATCAAAGCGGTCGCCTGGTGGCCGGGCAGATGGCGCAGGTCAACGCCGGGCAACTGGACAATAGCCAGTCAGGCATCCTCACCAGCCAGGGCGACCTTGGGCTGAATATTGCCGGCACGTTGGATAATCAGCAGCAGGGCCGCATCGAATCGGGTGCCACCGCACAGGTCAACGCCGGCAAACTCAACAACCAACAACATGGCGTGCTCTCCAGCGGTGGCGCCCTCGAACTCACGGCCGGCCCAGTAATTAACAGCCAAGGTGGATCCATTTCCAGTGCCAAGGCCCTCACTGCCCGTGTCACCAGCCTCGACCAGCATGAGCAGGGGCGCCTTTACAGCAATAGCGATGCAGTCCTGGACCTGGGCAACGGCCACCTCGACAACCGCGACGGGGGCTTGATCAACGCCGCTGGCCAACTGACGTTGAATAATCTCAATAGCGTCGACAACCGCAGCAGCGAAATTTCCAGCGCTCACGGGTTCACGCTCACCGCCAACAGCCTGGACAACCGCGCTGGCAAACTGCTCAGCGACCAGGCCTTGGGCCTGAAGATCGTGCAGACGCTCAACAACGGTGCAGGGCTGATTACAGCCAGCGGCCTGGATATTGACGTTGCCAGTTTGATCAACGACCAACGCGGTCGAGTTAACAGCCGTGATCGGCTTAACGCCCGGGTGGGTGGTTTGCTTGCCAATCAAAGCGGAAGTTTCAGTGCCGACGCAGGCGCACAGTTGACCGTGGGAGGCCTGGACAACAGCAATGGCGGCCAACTCTTCAGCCAAGGCGATTTGAGCCTGAACCTCAATCGGGGTCACCTTAACAACCAGGGTGGCTTGATCAACTCCCCAGGCCAGTTGTTGCTGACCCAACTTAACAGCGTCGATAACCAGGGCGGCGAAATCTCCAGCGCCCAAGCCTTCGATCTGAATGCGGATCAACTCAATAACAGCGCCGGCAAGTTGCTCAGCGAGCAAGCCTTGAGTGTGCGCATTGCCCGCGCCCTGGACAACACCCAAGGTGCGTTGACCGCAAAGGCCTTGGATGTACGGGCTGGGACACTGATTAACCAGTCCGGTCGACTCGCTGCGGTGGATAGCGTCAACTTGCAAGTCGATGGCGAACTCGATAACCGCAGTGCAAAGGTTCTGGGCAAACACCTTGTGCTTGGCGTTGGGACGCTCAATAACGACCAGGGCCTGGTGCAGGGTGATTCGACGTTGCTGCTCCAAGCGGGCGGCGCGGTCAGCAACCAGGCCGGCACGTTGGCCGCTGGGCACAGCGTGACGCTCAACAGCGCCAGTCTGGATAACCGCACAGGTAACTTGACCAGCGACGGTGCACTGACGGCAGGTATTGCGGGCAGCCTGCTCAATCAAGCGGGGCTTATGAGTGCCGGCACTGATATGCAGGTCAATGCCACCGACCTGAACAACTCGCTCAAGGGTCGCATTGCCTCTCAGCAGGTACTGCTCACGGGGCAAGGGTTGGATAACAGTGCAGGCGGTAGTTTGTATGCCAAAGGTCAATTGGGTGTGGCCCTCGGCGGCCAGTTGAACAACGCCCAAGGCACACTGCGCAGCGATGATCGTTTGACCATCAATGCCTCCGGTTTAACCAATGATGACGCAACACTATCCAGTGCCAGCGACCTGAAGATCACGACCGGCAAGCTGAGCAACCAGGGCGGGCGCCTTAGCAGCGCGACCCGGTTGGGTATGACGGTTACCGCACTGGACAACAGCCGTAACGGGCATGTCGCAAGCCAAGCCGATGTAAGCCTGGATATGCAAGGTGGTCACCTCAACAATAACGGTGGTTTGATCAACGCGCCGGGGCAATTGCTGCTCAAGCAACTGGGCAGCGTTGATAACCAGGGCGGTGAAATTTCCAGCGCCCACGCGTTTGAGCTGGCGGCAACCGCCTTGAACACAGCGGACGGCAAGGTACTCAGCCAGCAAGCCCTGACCTTGCGTATTGCCCAAGCGCTGGACAACACACGCGGCTTGATTTCTGCCGCGGCCTTGCAGGTGAGCAGCGCAAGCCTGGGCAACCAGGGTGGCAAGTTGAGTGCCGTTTCCGACCTGAACCTCGGCGTAGAAGGTGTGCTGGACAACCGCAACGGTGAATTACTGGGTCAGCACTCGACAGTCGAAGTGGCTGCGCTGAACAACAGTCAGGGGCGCATCCAGGGCGATAACCGCTTGACCTTGACCAGCCACGGCGCGGTCAACAATGACAAAGGCACGCTAGCTGCCGGTCAGATGCTGATGGTCAATGCCGCCAGCCTGGACAACCAGTCCAAGGGCCGCCTGACCAGCAAGGGGGACGCGCAGCTGGTGGTGGGGAGTGTGGATAACCGCGGTGGCAGCATCACCTCGGTCGGGCAATTGCGGGTCAAGGGTGACGAGCTGGATAACCGTCAGGCCGGGCTGCTCAACTCGGGCCAGGCCATGAACCTGTCCATTGGCAAAGTGGACAACCGAGGGGGTGAAGTTTCCAGCGTTACCGAACTGACGATGACGGGCCGCGAACTGGACAACAGCAATGCCGGTCGCGTACTGGCCAATAGCACGCTGCAGTTGACGCTCGACAGGCTGAACAACCAGCTCAAGGGCCTGATTTCTGCGCAACAGGATGTCAACCTCAAGGCAGCCAGCCTGGACAACAGCGCCCAAGGCAGTGTCTATGCCAAGCGCAACCTCGATATAACCCTGGCCGAACAGGCTGACAACAGCCAAGGCGTCATGCGCAGCGACGCCGCCTTGCAACTGCGCGGCGCCAGCCTGGGTAACAACGACGGGCGTATCAGCAGCGGCGGGGCGTTACTGTTGAGCGCTGCCAATGGCCTTGCCAATCAGAATGGCGAGGTGCTCAGCGCTGATACGGCGACGGTGAATGCCGGCAGTGTCGACAACAGCCAAGGGCGCATTGTTGCTGACGGTGCGCTGCAACTGACCACAGGCGTATTGCTTAACCAGCATCAAGGCCGTGTCACCAGCGCTGACCGCCTCAACCTCACAGCCACTGACGTGGACAACCGTTTCGAGGGGCGTATCGCCAGTGAGCAGGCGCTCAACGCCAGCCTCACCAGCCTTGACCAGCGCGGAGCCGGTGAGTTTTACAGCAACAGCGAGCTGACCCTGGACATGAACCAGGGGCACTTGAATAACGCCGATGGCTTTATCAATGCGCCAGGGCAGTTGTTGCTCAAAAACCTCAAAAGTGTCGACAACCGTAACGGTGAAATCTCCAGCGCCAAGGCCTTTGCCGTGCGTGCCGGCACCCTGGACAACAGCGGCGGTAACGTACTCAGCGACCAAGGCTTGACCCTAAAAATCGAACAGGCGCTGCTTAACGTTAAGGGGCTGATTTCAGCCGCCGGTGTCGAGCTCGATGCCGCGCGCCTGGACAACCGCGAAGGCAAGGTCAGCAGCGCGCTGGATGCGCGCCTGGCGGTCAGTGAGGACCTGCTTAACGACCAGGGCGAAATCGTCAGTGCAGGCCACACGCAGCTGAAGGCGGCCAGTTTGAGTAACACTGGCGGGCAAGTGCTCGGTGATGTCAGCCTGGACGTGAAGGTCAAGGGCGCACTGAATAATCAGGCCGGCACACTCGGGGCCGGCACCTCGTTGAACGTGCACGCTGCCAGCCTGGATAACCGCCAGGCCGGGAAATTGGGCAGTGACGGCCAACTCAAGGCCACGATTGATGGGTTACTGGACAATCAGGCCAAAGGGCAGGTGTTGGCCAAAGGCGCGATGGAACTGCGTGCCGGTCGTTTGGATAACCGCGAAGGGCGGCTGACCGGGCAGGACCTGTTGACGGTGCACAGCGACAATGTCGACAACCGCGGCGGTGTGATCCTTTCCCAGAAGGACCTTCAGCTCAATCTGGGTGAGCTGGACAATCAGCAAGGTTCGCTCAGCAGCAAGGAGGCCTTGAGCTTCTCCGGACAACAATTGCGTAATCAGAAGGGGCTGGTGAGCGCAGCGGGGCCCCTGCGACTGACTGCCGATAATGTGCAAAACGCGGCAGGCCGTATCGCCAGCCAGGCGGATCTGCAGGCAACTATCGGCTTACTGGCCCAACAGGGCGGTGAACTGGTTGCCCAGGATGAGCTGAGCCTTAGCGGGGCCTCCCTGGACAATCGCGAGGGCGGCCTGGTAGGCGCCACAAAAGCGCTGAAACTCACGGTCGACGCCGTTGATAACCGAGCGGGCGAGATTTCCCGCCGCACCAGCCTCGACTTCAAGGCGCAGCTCCTGGCTAACAGCGCCGGCAAACTCATCGCCGGTACCGCATTGGACTTGGCCGTGCCGCATGTGATCAACCAGGCCCAAGGATTGATTTTCGCCCGGGACAACCGCTTCAACGGCGCGCGCCTGGATAACGGCCAAGGCACTTTCGCGGGCCAGCAATCGCTGAGCATGTCGCTGGTCGCCATTCCCGGCACTGAACTGGATGGTCGGCTGGATAACCAGCTGGGCAAAATCAGCAGCGAAGGCACCCTGCAGATGACCAGCGCGACGCTCAACAACGACGCGGGTGCCGTCTCTTCGGCAGGTGCGCTCACCCTTGCTGCCAGCGGTGCTATCACCAACCAGGGCGGCGTCATGGAGACCGATGCCGCCCTGACGCTCACCAGCGCAAGCCTGGACAACGGCCCCAAAGGCCTGCTCAACAGCCGTGGTGAGCTGACCCTGGCCACCGGGACGCTGAACAACAATGGCCGTATCACCAGCGCCGATCGCCTGGATCTGGCAGCCACCCAGGTGGACAACAGTGGACGTATCGCCAGCAGCAAAAACCTGACTGCCATCCTCACCGGCCTGAATCAGCAGGGCGGTGAGCTGTTCAGCAACACGCAGCTCGATCTGGACCTCAACCACGGCCAATTGAGCAACGTGGGCGGCCTGATCAATAGCCCGTTGCTGATGCTGAAAAACCTGGCCGAGGTGAACAACCAACGTGGCGAAATTTCCAGCCAGCAAGCTTTCACGCTGGCGGCTCGCAACCTGGATAACGGCGGCGGCAAGCTGATCAGTAACCAAGGCCTGACCCTGCAGATTCAAGACGCCTTGGGCAACGCCAAAGGTGCGATCAGCGCCGCCTCGCTCAACGCCAACAGTGCCCGCCTGGACAACACGGATGGGCTGCTCAACAGTCGTGGCGTCATGCAAGTCTCTGCCACCCAGGCGCTGGATAACCAGCGCGGCACGCTGATTGCCGACGGTGCCATGGGGCTGTCGTCCGCTCGGCTCGACAACCGTGGCGGTGATGTATCGGGCAAGGCCTTGGTGACTGCTGATGTCGATCAGGTCGATAACCGCGGCGGTCAACTCATCAGCACTACAGCAGTGGATATTCGCGCTGCGTCCCTGGACAACCGCAAAGGCCTGGTGGGCGCCGATAAAACGCTGGAACTGCGGGTCGATCACATCGACAACCGTGGTGGCGAACTGTCGACCAACTCCGACCTGACCGTCACCGGGCAAACCCTGGATAACAGTGATGCGGGTCGTGTATTGGCCGGGCAATCATTGAACCTTGCGCTCACCCAACTGCTGAATCGCAACCAAGGCCAGCTCAACACACAGCGGCTGATGCTGAGCGCTCAGAACCTGGACAACAGCAATGGCAAGCTGCTCGCCCAACAGCTACTGCAACTTGAGCTCAAAGGCGAGCTGAATAACAGCCAGGGCGTGATCAACAGCGAAGGACGCTTGGGCGCCAACGCCGTCAGCCTGGTCAACCGTCAGGGCCGAGTGTCCAGTGCCCAGGGGTTGGCGCTGGGTCTGACAGGGGCGCTGGACAACGAGGGCGGTGAACTCGTGACTGACAGTAGCCTGCAACTGCGTAGCGCCAGCCTCGGCAATCAGAACGGCGTGCTCAGTGGCAAAGGCGCGGTCGGGGTCACCACTGGCGCGCTGGATAACACGGGGGGTCGTCTGATCAGCGGCGACACGCTGGCGCTGAAGGCTGGGTTACTGAACAACAGCGCTGGCAGCATCGGCAGCGCCCAGGCCCTGACGGCCAGCGTGAATGGGCTCGACCAACAAGGCGGCAAGCTGTTCAGCAATGCCGGACTTACTTTGGACCTGAACCACGGCCAACTCAACAACCAGCAAGGCCTGATCAATGCGTCCGGCCCGCTGGTGCTGAGCCAGCTCAACGGTGTGAACAACCAGGCCGGTGAAATTTCCAGTGGCCAGGCATTCACTATCGCGGCGCGCAACCTGGATAACAGCAGTGGCCGCCTTCTCAGCAACCAGGGCCTGACGCTGCGTATCGACCAGGTACTCACTAACATCAAGGGTTTGGTTGCAGGTGCAAGCCTGAGTGCGCAAGCGGCCGCGGTCGACAACAGTGGCGGCACGCTTACCAGCCGTGGTGGCCTTGAATTGACCGGCACCGGGCTGCTGAGCAACGGGCAACAAGGTTTGATCAACGCCGCGCAAGCATTGACAGTCAATGCGGGCAACTTCAATAACCAGGGCGGCAGCCTACTGGGTACCAGCGCCCTGACGCTCAAGGCGTTGGCCGTGGACAACAGTGCCAAAGGCCTGATCAACAGCCAGGGCAGCCTGGAACTCACTGCACATAGTTTAGACGCCAGCGATGGTGGCGAGGTGTCGGCCAAGGGGGACATGGACCTCACACTCACTTCCATGTCCTTGCGTGGCGGCCGGTTGATAGGTGAACAGCGCCTGAGCGTGGACCTGGCAAACGGTGACCTGGATAACCGCAAAGGCCTGATCTTCTCCAAAGGCCCGCTGACTTTGCAACGCGTGCGCGACCTGCAAAACCAGGGCGGCGAACTGTCCAGTCAAAATGCCCTGAGCTTGACGGGACGCAACCTGGACAACAGCGCCGGCACGCTTATCAGCCAGCAATTACTCACACTGAACGCAGGCGACGTGGTCAACCGCGGCGGCCTGATCTCGGGTTGGCAGGGCCTCAACCTGATCGGCACTCAGTTGGATAACCGCGACAAAGGCACGCTGTCCAGTCGCAACGGCGACCTGTATGTGCGCCTCGGTGGGCGCTTGCTCAACAGTGGCGAAGGCGCGTTGGCCAGCCAAGGGCGATTGACGGTCAGCGCCGCCAGCCTGGATAACAGCGCCAGCGGTGTGATCTCCAGCGGCGCGCAGCAGACCGTGAGCGTGCTTGGCGCGCTGAACAACACCCAGGGCGGCTTGATCGACAGTGGTGCGACGTTGGATGTGAGTGCAGCCGACCTCGACAACAGCGCCGGCAACATTACCGCCCAGCGTAACCTCAACGTCTCGGGTGGCAACCTGCTCAATACCGGTGGCTCGTTGATGGGTAACGACGAGCTGGTGCTCAACCTGCAAGGCAACCTTGGCAACGTCAACGGTAAGATCGCAGGCACTGGGTCGTTGCTACTCCAGCGCGCCATCGAGGTGGATAACCGCGGCGGTCAACTGGCCAGCCAGGGACGCCTTTCATTGGCCATGGGCGGCCTGAACAACAGCCAAGGCGGCACCGTCGCGGCCAAAGGTCCGCTGGCCATCGATGCCAGCGCCATCGTTCAAAACAACGCTGACGGCTTGATCTACAGCCAGGAAGGCGACCTGCGCATCAACGCCTTTGGCCTGGCCAACGCGCAAGGCAAGCTGCAGGGGCACAATGGCCTGCGGGTCGAGGTCAATGGCGATCTCGATAACCAGGGCGGCAATATCATCAGCCAGACCGGTGACGTGCACCTCAAGGCCGGCAACCTCGACAACCGCAGCGGCGTGCTCGCCAGCCTCAAGGG
>NZ_WKCD01000233.1:0-9127 GCF_021606625.1 Pseudomonas sp. PA-4-8C | reverse complement strand
ATCCAAGATTCCCTTTGAGGCTGGGCACAACGCCACGGGCGATGGCGGCGAAGGCGAAGGCGATCCCGGCAACCAGAATGATGGCGGCGCCGGAGGGGATGGGCAGGTCAAAGATGATCGGCAGCAGGATGCCGCACAGGGTGCTGACGGTAGCGATCAGCACCGAGATCCAGAAAAACCCTTTGAGTGACTGGCTCAACAGGCGCGCCGCCGCGGCAGGAATCACCAGCAAGGCACCGACCAGGATTGCGCCGATGACCTTGACCGCAGCCACGGTGATCAGGGTCACCAGGATCACGAACAGGTAGTCCAGGCTTTTCACCGCCACCCCGCGCACTGCCGCCAATTGCGGGTTGAAACTGGCCAGCATGATGCGGTTGTACAGCGGCAATGCCAGGGCCATCACCAGCGAGCCGACAATGGCCAGTACCAGCAGGTCGTTGCCGTTGACCGTCAGTACCGAGCCAAACAGCACGTTCTCGAGAATATGCACGTTGATCTTGCCGGCCAGGATCAGCAGCAGGCTTGCCCCCAGTGCCAGGGACACCGACAGGAACACGCCGATCAAGGTGTCGGGCGCCAGGCCGGTGCGGTTACGCAGGTAATTGAGCAGGATGCCGAACAGCAGGCAGTAGCCAAACAGGCTGCCATAGGGCCCCGTATAGGGTTCGCCCAGCAGGATGCCCACGGCCACGCCGGTCAGTGCGGCATGGCCGACCGCTTCGGAGAAAAACGCAAAGCGCTTGACCACCACCAGCGTCCCCAGGCCGCCGAGTACCGGGCCGATCAACAAGCCGGCGAGCAGGGCGTTGACCACAAAACCGTAGGCCAGGGCTTCGGGCAGGTAACCGGAAGAGGCCCAGCCCTGGACCATCAAGCGAAAGGCTTCATAATTCATGGCGCCGGGCTCCGAGGGTGGGTGGAGAACAGAGTGAGCAGGCGGTCCGGGATCAGCGCCTCTTTCGGTGTGGCGTCGAACAGCACGCGGCGGTTAAGACCGGTGACGCGGTCGGCCAGGCGGCCCACGGCCTCCAGGTCGTGCTCGATCCACAGCACCGTAATCCCGGCCAGGCGCCAGTCGTTCAGCAGCCGTTCGAACACCTGGATACCCGCCTCGTCGAGGGCCGACATCGGCTCGTCCAGCACCAGCAACTGCGGCGCAGGAATCAGCCCCTGGGCCAGCAGTACGCGCTGGCGCTCACCGCCGGACAACGCGCCCATGCGGCGCTTGCGCTTGTCTTGCATGCCGACGCGCTCGAGGGCATCGCCAATCGCCGCCGCGTAATGCCTGGACAGGCCCAGAAACGCCGGGCGACGCTGGCACATGGCAGCCATGAAATCGTCCACGGTCATCGGCAGGCCCCGATCAAATTCCAGCGCCTGGGGCACGTAACCGACGGTGCCGGGTGTGGTTGGCCACTCCAGGCTCAAGCGCCCCTGGTGCGGCGTTTGCCCCAGCAGGGTCTTGATCAGCGAGCTTTTGCCGCCGCCATTGGGGCCGACCAGCGCATGGATGCTGCCCGGCTGTACCTGGAAGCTCACGCCATCGAGAATCACGGTGCGCCCCAGGGTCAGCGAGACCTGGTCGAAGTTCAGGGTCGGGCCGACGCTGGCGGCGTTCAGTTGCTGCGCGGCGGTCATGCTCCCGACTCCTGAATCGCGCGGACCACGGTGTTGAGGTTGCCGGTCATCTCCACTTCGTACTTCTCGGCGCTGTATTCGCCGTAGGAAATATGCGACAGCGGGTACAGCTTGACTCCAGATTCACGCTGGATGGTATCGACGTAGGTGGACGGGAAGTCCATCTCCGAGAAGATCACTTTCACATCCAGGGCGCGCAGTTCATCGATGGTCTTTTTCAGCTGGCTGGGGCTTGGCTCGATACCGTGGGCCGGCTCGACCACGGCGGTGACTTCCAGGCCAAACTCGCGCAACAGGTAGTCATAGGCCGCGTGCACAGTGGCGACGCGCAGGTCCGGGTTGGGCGCGCTGGTCAGCTTGGCCAGGGCGTCGGCGCGCATCTGGCGCAGGCGCTTGCCATAGGCGCGGGCGTTCTGGGTGTAGGTTTTGGCGTTGTCCGGGTCGAGCTTGCCCAACTCACGGGCAATGTTATTGACCTGGGCAATCGACGCGCTGATCGACAGGAAGGTGTGCGGGTTGACCACCTTGCCCGCACCGCGTGCCGCGTTACCGGTGGCGGCGAGCAACGGCACGTTGGCGTTTGCTTCGATCACCTTGATGTCCGGGCGCTCGCTGGTGGCGATCATGCGGTCGGCGAAGTCGTCATGGCCGACGCCGTTGAGCACGATGACATCCAGGGTGCCGATGCGCTTGATGTCTTCGGCGCGCGGCTCGTAGGCGTGGGGGTTGAAACCGGCGGGAATCAGCGGCACCACTTCGGCCTTGTCGCCCACGATATTGGCTACATAGCTGTAATAGGGGTGCAAGGTAATGCCGATACGCAGGCGCTTGGCCGCCTCGGCGTTGGCAAGGGGGGCGAGCATCAGGCTGAACAGGCCAACCATTAACAGGCGTAACAGGGGCGATGACATAGACATGGGCAATCGGTCTTCTCGTTCAGTGACGGTGCTGGCGGGTGACGCCGGCATCGAATTGCGCGACCACCTGCTGCCAGCCGGCCGCGATCAGCGCTTGGTCAGTGAGGTCGGACGGGGCGGCAAGGTTGGCGCTGCGGTTGAGCCAGATATCCGGCTCGCTGCCTTGCACGCGCATCAGCAGCGAACCGCTGGTGGCCGGCGCCTGGCTCAAACCCAGGTAGGCGGCGGGTGCCAGCAACTCCCAGCGATGGCCACCACGGCTGACCGAGCTGGCGTCCTGGGCAAACGGCGCGAAGCCTTCTTCGGCCAGTTGCTCAGGCGTCGGCAGGGCGCTGTGCTCCTGCTGCAACAGGTGGATTTCATCCAGGGTCACCCGCAGGTCGGCGTAGATGCCTTGCTCGGCCGCGCTCAGGTCGCGGCGGGCGTCCAGCTGGTGGCTTGGTACCGCCGCGACTTCCTGGGTTTCCCCGTGCAGCGCCACGACCGTGCCCGCCACCGCGAGGATGATCAGACACAACAGCAGCACATAAAGGGTTTCGTGGCCCGCCCCGGCGGGGCGTACAACCTGTGTGGTACTCATTGCGACGGGATATCCGCTTGGTCGATTTCCACCACGTGGCCGGGGCCGGCATCGAACAGCACGTAGAACTCGGCGGTGGGCTTCTTGAAGGTCAGGGTCGAATCCTCGCCGAGCTTGCCCGGCACCAGGATGGTTTCGTCGTAGCCGATCACATCCAGGGTTACGCCGGGGGCGCCACTGCCGTCGGAAAAACCGCCTTTGCACTGGATCTGCTCGCCGGGGATTTCCTTGCATTCGCACATCGGGTTATGGGCGAAGGCGGTGGTGCTCAGGCCGGCGCACAGCAACAGCGCGGCGCGGGTGAGGCGCTTGAACATCATGGTTTGACTCCTTGCTTGTTCAGCCAGGCAATGGTGGCAGGCGAGGCCTGGCTCAGCGGGATGGAACCCTGGTGCATGCTTCCGTCCCAGCCTTCCATGGTCACCCATATTTCGGCGTCCGCCGGGGTGCGTTCGGGGATTGGCAGGGCGGCGCCCATGCGATACGGCGTGCCGAAGAAGATCACTCCGGCGGCGCGCAGGCTGCGGGGTTTGCCGATACGCAGGTAAGTGGCCTTGACCTGCTCGGCGCAGGTGTCACACAGGGCTGCGTTGAAGAACTTCATCGGGCCAGCCGGATCCGGGCTCGGGCCTTCGTTGCGAAACTCAGCCAGCGTCAGGCTCCAGGGCCCGACTTGCACTTGCCCGGCCACGCGTTCGCCGATGCCGGTATCCCCGCGAAACAGCGCGGCGTCGGCAAAGTACTTGGGCATGAACCCCAACGGCACCAGCAACAGCAGGATGTTGATATGGAAACGCCATTTCAGCCAGAAGGCGCGCAGCGGGGACGGCGGTACGGTCGCGACCTTGCTCATCGCTGGGCCTCCGAGGTTTCGGCGTGCATGGCCGGGATGGGCGCGGTTTGACGTTGCGTCTTGGCCTCGCGCTTGAGGGCGTTGAGGGTGGCCAGGGCAGTGCGCTTGGTCCAGATCAGCAGGCCGCTCAATACCATCATGCTCAGCACCAGGCCGAAGAACGCCCAGATCAGCTTGATCCACAAACCGCCAAAGTCCCCGGTGTGCAGCGGGCGCATCGACTCGGTGACGAACTCCAGCGGGGTGCGGTCGGACAATAAGTTCGAGAGCGCGATTTCACCGTCATAGGGGTTCAGTTGTGCGGTCTGGAACATCAACGGGTACCAGCCACGCCCGCCGATCTGCAGGTGGCTGTAGGCGTTGCTTGGCATGAACACAAAGCTGGCGTCCAGGCCGGGGATTTTCTCGGCGGCGATGTCGATCGCCTTGTCGATGGGGATCATCGGTGCCGGTACGCCCGGTGCCGACAACGGCACCTTTTCCCGCGCAATCACTGGCACGATGGGTTCGCTGGAAATGGATATCTGGTTGTCGCCCAGGACAGCCTCGATCAGGAACCAGGTGCCGGTGATTGAAATGACCGCGATAAACCAGATCGACCAGATGCCGCTCAGGCGGTGAAAGTCGCCCCAGAAGATTCTCGCGCCGTGGCGGATGCGCAGGGTAGGGCGCAGGAAGCCTTTCCAGAAGCGCTTGTACACAACCAGCCCGGTGACCAGCGAAGCGAGCAGCGGCAAGCCCAACGCAGACACCAGGTACCAGCCCCAGCTGTACCCATTGGTGAACGGCACCAGCCACCAACCATGCAGGGCGCGGGTGAATTGCTGGAAGTTGAACGAGGGGCTGATGCCCTGGATCGCGCCGGTATAGGGGTTGGCATACACCTCCACGGAGCGCCCATCCGGGTAGCTGAGGCCAACGCTTAGCGCGAAGTGCGATTCATCCGGGCGGATGATGGACTGGACAATAGCCTTGGGCTCATCGCGCTTGATGGCCGCGATCACTTGGTCAAAGCTCAGCGGCTGAGCATCATCCGACGGCTTGCTGGCGCGGATATCCGGGTTGGCCAGCCACACGATTTCCTGGCTCACCACGGCCAGGGTGCCGGTGACGCACACAATCAGTACAAAGAACCAGATGGGCAACGCCAGCCAGCTATGGACGAGAAACCAGAGTTTGGAGCGTGACTTCTTCGACATATGAATGAGGGTCTTGATCGGAGGGGGCGATGGAGGCCCGGAAAAGGCCAGTCGTAGCTTTTGCTGACGCGACAGGCTGTATCTAAGTTAAGACGGATGAGAATGAGAAATCCCTAAGGGGGATATGAAAGAAAATGTTTCAGGATCGCTTTCAGGGTGTGTGGCGTAACCTTTGAGACATAGCTGCCTGCCAGCCGACGCCTTTCTATCTGACGCGCTGAGGTCTAAATGTGGGAGCTGGCTTGCCTGCGATGGCGGTGGTTCAGTTGCAGATTAATTGACTGACCCGTCGCCATCGCGGACAAGCCCGCTCCCACAGGGGATTGATGCCGGGCGCTGATTGCGCTGCAACTATCCGCCTTGCTTGAACATTTGCATGGCACGCTGGCGGATCTGTTCCTCGCTCAGGTCTTCCTTGTGAGTCGCCAGGAACCACAGGTGCCCGAACGGATCCTTCACACTCGCCGAGCGATCCCCATAGAACTGATCCTGCGGCTTGGATAACACGCTGGCGCCGGCATCAATTGCCTGTTTGAATTGTTCGTCCACGTCATTCACATACAGGTGCAGGCCGACACTGGGATGTGCGTCGGGATTGCGCAGGGCCGTTTCGTCGCAGGGCGTGCCCAGCATGATCACCGCTTCGCCAATGCGCAGTTCCGCATGGCCGACCCTGCCGTCAGGCATGTCCAGGCGCATGAACACTGAGGCGCCAAAGGCCTTCTTGTAGAACTCGATTGCCTTTGCGGCCTCGTTGATGCCCAGATAGGGGGTAATGCCCTGATAACCCTCGGGAATAGCTTTAACGCTCATAACGTTCTCCTTGAGTCGAGGTACGAGCATTTCACTATAGGCCACGTAATGCGTGGTCTGCGGGCAACCGACGAGGTGCTTTTATCAAGACTGTGTGGTGGGCTCCAGCAACTGGGCGCCTGGCCCATACTCAGCGAGCTTATCGTCCTGATTGCGCAACGGGCACGCCTCCATCGACAAGCACCCGCAACCGATGCAGCCATTGAGCTTGTCGCGTAGCAGCATCAGCTTGTTGATGCGCTCATCCAGGTCTTCACGCCACAACGCCGACAGGCGCTCCCAGTCTTGAGCATTGGGTGTGCGCCCATCGGGCAAGGCCTGCAATGCCTCGCCAATGTTGGCCAGCGGAATGCCCAAGCGCTGGGCGATCTTGATCAGCACCACGCGCCGCAGCACATCACGTGGATAACGCCGCTGGTTACCGGCATTGCGATTACTCTTGATCAGCCCTTTGGCCTCGTAGAAGTGCAGGGCGGTCACCGCCACGCCGCTGCGGGCAGCGAGCTGACCGACGCTGAGTTCCTTAGTGAGCATGAACCTCTCCCAAACAGTGCTTGACCTCGACTTAACTAGAGGTTTTACCCTGCGTGGCATCGAATCGCAAGATTCTGCCTACAGAGAGAGGGGAGTTTTCATGCCGGTATCAGAGAAGAGTCGCAGCTTCACTCAACTGATCGAATTTCACATCGAACCCCGTCAGCAATCCGCCCTGGTGGCCGCCTTGGCCACCCAGAGCGAGCGTCTGGCCGTGCGCCATGGCGGCTTCTTGAGTGCCAGCGTACAGGTCAGCGATGACGGGCGCAGGGTGCTCAATTATTTGCAATGGCAGTCGCGCGAGGAGGGTGAGGCCGCCTTTAAATGTTTTGAGCAAGGCGGCGAAGATTTCTGGACGCTGATCCGTGCTCACCGGGCCACGGCCGTGACCTTTGGCGCATTCCAGGTACTGCGCAGTTTTGAGCGCAATCAGGACGATGCCTTGCACTGCCGACTAAATGGATAGGTGCAGCATCCGTTCGCCTTGCACATTTTCCCCGGGCCTGCGCTTGTTTACCGCCAGTTCGCCGATCTTGATCAGGCGAGCGCGAGCGACGTTGCGGCTCAGTCCCAG
Organism: Pseudomonas sp. PA-4-8C; assembly: GCF_021606625.1. Classification (NCBI taxonomy): domain Bacteria; kingdom Pseudomonadati; phylum Pseudomonadota; class Gammaproteobacteria; order Pseudomonadales; family Pseudomonadaceae; genus Pseudomonas; species Pseudomonas sp. PA-4-8C. The sequence goes on along the minus strand of NZ_WKCD01000233.1, from coordinate 2,016 downwards.
CAAGTTGGCGGTGTGCACTTGGTTGTGGTGGCTGAAGTGATAAGCAGCGCGCAATAAAGCGTCCTCGACCTTTTCATGCAGGGCGCCGGCCTGTTCCTCGAAGAGCTTTTGAAACGCCCGCGCCAGCAGGGCTTCTGCACTGGGATCGGTGTCGCTGTCGTTCTGGCGTTCGATGCGCAGGCCAGACAGGCGCAGGTCGTCGGGTTCGATCACAGCGTTGCGGCAGATCAGCAGGGTGTGATGAATCACGTTCTCCAGCTCACGGATATTGCCCGGCCAGCTGTAGCGCTTGAGCTTATGCTCGGCCAGGTGGCTCACGCTGATCGGGCCGTAACCCAGGCGCTGGCTGTAGGTTTGGATGAAGTGCCGGGTCAGTGGCAGGATATCGCCGGTACGTTCGCGCAGCGGGCTCAATGCCAGGCTGACTACATTGAGGCGGTAGTAGAGGTCTTCACGGAAACGCCCAACATTGATGGCCTTTTCCAGTTGTACATTGGTGGCCGCCAGGACTCGCACATCGATAGCAATGCGCTTGCGCGAACCCAGGCGCACCACCTCTCGCTCCTGTAGCACCCGCAGCAGCTTGACCTGGATGGCCATCGGCAAATCGCCGATCTCATCTAGAAACAAGGTGCCGCCGTCAGCCTCTTCGAACCAGCCGGCCTTGGCGCTGAGGGCACCGGTAAAGGCGCCTTTCTCATGGCCGAACAACTCGGCTTCCACCAGGGATTGCGAAAAGGCCCCGCAGTTCACCGCCACGAAGGGCCGGTTTCGCCGCGCACTGAGGTGGTGGATATGCCGCGCAACAAGTTCTTTGCCGGTGCCGGTTTCGCCAATGATCAGCACGCTGGCTTCGCTGGGGGCCACTTGCTGGATATGGTCGAGCAGGGCCTGGGACTTTGGGTCTTCGAAAACCTGGGCTGTGGCGCGGATCGAGGTGGCTAGGGCAGGCGAGGGCGGCAGGGTGAACAGCTGCATGGTGACCTCTCATGGGAGTTCGGGCTTTGTTGAAGGGCTGTTGCCTGATGGGCAGCGGGCTGCACGCAAAGTCTTTATAGAGGTAGCGTCTTAATTCGTAAATGAAGGTGTTTCTATATTTATAGAACTTAAATGAATATGTAGGTGTTTCCGCCGTAGGCGCCGATACGCGTGATAGCGACTATCACGGACGATGATTTTTCAGCGAGAGGGGCCGGGAGTAGCCTGTGTTCATTGACTCGAAACCACCTTCGCAGGGCCAACGCCATGAACCGTTTCCTCGCTGTTTCCTTTTTACTTGTCACCTCTGTCCTTGCGGGTTGTGCGACCCAGCCTTCCCCGGAGTTGCGTCCCTATACGGCCGAGGAAACCAAGCAGTTGGCCCTGGAGGCCCTGGGCCGTCGAGGCTTGTCGTTTGACGACTATCAACGCCAGCGCGCCGCGTTGCTTGGTCAGCCACAAAAGCCTTTCGGTTTTGATCGCCAAGGTGAAATGAACGCCGAGCGCAGCGTGGTCCTGCATGGCCGCCCCAGTTGAGCGCGCTTCTTGCATCAAAAAGCCCGAGGCTTCCCACAAGGAACCTCGGGCTTTTTGTTTGCCATGGGGCTACTTCAGCCTGTTAAGCTCAATTCCAGGAGCGTTCCTACGCACATTTAAATAAAGTTACCTTCTTTAATGGCATTCGATCGGTTAAACCTGACGACCTCTGTTCTGGTCGATGCCCCCGAGACGCTGCTCTTGGGAATACGCTCTGCGAGTTTTAACCTCATGAATAAACGTCCGTTGTATTTCGACTACGCCGCCACCACGCCGGTGGATGAGCGAGTTATCCAGGTGATGGTCGAGTGTCTGGGTTTCAACGCCCATTTCGGCAACCCTGCGTCCAGTTCCCATGCATTCGGCCAAGCGGCTAGGCAGAAGGTTGAACAGGCGCGTCGCCAGGTGGCCGAGTTGTTGGGGGCGCAGGCCGAGCAGATCGTCTGGACCTCCGGTGCCACAGAATCCAACAACCTTGCGCTCAAGGGCGTGGCCCAGGGC
>NZ_WKCD01000232.1:0-9152 GCF_021606625.1 Pseudomonas sp. PA-4-8C | reverse complement strand
CTTTGGGTGGGTCGAGAAACGCCACGTAGCCGATCAGCGTCAGGTTGTTCTCATCGGCCAGGGTGTAGGTGTCTCGTCCTGCCTGCATCGGCTGCGCCGCGACCGCCACCACCCGCAGCCCTTCTTCGTTAAAGGCTGCGGTCACCTGGCGAATGCGCGCCAGCAGTTCGTCGGTCAGCACTTCATCGACGTCGCCATGGCGCACGCGGTTGCATACCGACAAAATCTCTTCCACCGCCCCCTTGCAGATCAACAGGTGCGGTTGGTGCTGCTCGGCCACCACCACCGACATGCGGCGGCGGTTGAAGTCGAAGGGAATCTCGTCAACCTTGTGGAACGCGGTGCCGACTTTCAGCTCGCGATGGATGTCCACATGCTCAAGCACGGCCACATCCAACAGGTTTTTCAAGCCGGTCTGGTAGTAGCTGTTGAGGTAGGCCATTTCCAGCACGTCGTCCGCTTCCTGGCCCCACACGTCCACATGGCGCGCCAGGAAAATCTTGTCCTGGGTGAGCGTGCCGGTTTTGTCGGTGCACAGCACGTCCATCGCGCCGAAGTTCTGGATCGCGTCCAGGCGCTTGACGATCACCTTCTTGCGCGACAGAAACACCGCGCCCTTGGCCAGGGTCGAGGTGACGATCATGGGCAGCATTTCCGGGGTCAGGCCCACCGCTATCGACAGCGCAAACAACAACGCCTCGGTCCAGTCGCCTTTAGTGAACCCGTTGATGAACAGCACCAGCGGCGCCATCACGAACATAAAGCGAATCAGCAACCAACTGACCTTGTTGACCCCCTGCTGGAACGAGGTGGTCGCACGGTCCGTCGCCGTGACGCGTTGCGCCAGGGCACCAAAGTACGTGCTGTTGCCGGTGGCCAGGACCACCGCCGTGGCGGCGCCGGACACCACGTTGGTGCCCATGAACAGAATATTCTCCAGTTCCAGCGGGTTGCGTGTGTGGGCGTCCTGCTGGTGGGCGAACTTCTCCACTGGCATGGATTCACCGGTCATCGCCGCCTGGCTGACGAACAAGTCCTTGGCGCTGAGCACGCGGCAGTCCGCGGGGATCATATCGCCGGCCGACAACACAATCAGATCGCCCGGCACCAGTTGCTTGATCGGCAGTTCAATGCGCTTGGCAGCATCGCGGCGCAGCACCGTCGCGGTATTGCTCACCATGGCCTTCAAGGCATCGGCGGCCTTGTTCGACTTGGCCTCCTGCCAGAAGCGCAACAGGGTCGAGAGCACCACCATGGAGAAAATCACCGTGGCGGCCTTCATGTCTTCGGTCAGCCAGGAGATCACCGCCAACAGGGTCAGCAGCAGGTTGAAAGGGTTCTTGTAGCAATGCCACAGGTGCACCCACCACGGCAGCGGCTGCTCGTGCTCGACTTCATTGAGGCCGTATTGCATACGCAGGGCGTCGGCTTCCTGGGTGTTCAGGCCCTCGGCGTGGCTGCCCAGTACACCCAGCAATTGCACGGTGCTGCGGTTGGCAGATGCCACCAGTGTCTGCGCCAGGCTAGGCGGTACTTCGCGGCTGACGCTGGCGTCGGTCACGGTCTCCAGCATCGCCAGGCGGCGAAAATGCCGGGCGATATGCCGGGTCCGCAGGAAACCGGCGAAGAACTCTTTGAGCAAAGTGAGGTTCATGGTGTAACTCCTGCGCGAGGAAAAACCGTCGTGCAGGTACTGCCCGTCCACACCGCGCCCGTCACACAGGCACAGCCGAACCTGGCCCGCCCGCCGTAACAGGCAGGCGCGTCCGTAGCATCCAGGCGTTACCCAGGTGCTGGTCAGCGTCGATGAGAGGGAATCAGGCAGGCGCCAGGACTGGCCACCGCCGGGATGCCGCTTCTCGCTTTGTGAGGCGAGACAACGGCATCTGGAAAATGCGCGTTACCTTGCCAAGAGGCCGGTTACCGAAACCGGCCGACGACTGTCACTCGAACAAGTACCCACTGAGGGTCTCCGCTATTGATGAAAACGCGCGAAGCTTACGCCCCGATGTTGGCGGAGTAAACCGTAGGAAAGTGCCTGCATGGTGAATAAGAAAATTCTTCAGGATGGGTTCAGGTAACAACGGTAGGAACGAGCTTGCTCGCGAAAAACGCCAACGATAACGCGTGCTTGCTGTGTGAACGCGGCGCCTGCGAGTTTTTCGCGAGCAAGCTCGCTCCTACAGAGGCGGAGTGCTGCGTTCACTCATGAGCCTGCCTGCTATCGGTCGGCGCTTGAACACGATCCTCCAGACTGTAATCGCGCACCACCTGGGCAATGCGCAGGTGGTAGTCAGCAAAAACCTGCCGACGGCCTGTTGACTGAGCGGCTCGATGTAGCTCAAGGCTGCGCCACTGCTGGATGGCTGCCTCGTCACGCCAGAATGATAGGGAGAGTAGTTTTGAAGGTTCACTCAGGCTCTGGAAACGCTCAACTGAAATAAAGCCATCGATTTGAGCGAGCAGAGGCTTGAGTTCGGCAGCGAGGTCGAGATAACGCTGGTAGTGCTCCTCATGTGGCCAGGCTTCAAAAATAACAGCGATCATTGTTGAGTCTCCTCATCACGGTAGAACCTCGGGATGCGGCCATTAAGGGAAGGCAGATAATCCCAGCGATAAGCAAGGGCAGATAAGTCTGGCCGTCGATGCAAGAATGCCGAAATCACCTCTGAGGCAATAGCCAATGCCAAGGGCTGGCCTGGGCATTGATGCCTGCCTGCGCCGAAGCTGAAGGTTCGTCGTTGAGTTCGTTTGAGCAAGAAGCTGTCGGGGTCTGGGTTGACGGCGGGATCTCGGTTGGCAGCAGCAAGCAATAGTAAAACGGTATCGCCCACCTCTAGAACGCTGCCGCCAATCGTGCAGCGCTGTGCAACGAAGCGCCGGGTGTTTTGTACCGGTGAGTCGTGGCGCGCTACCTCTGCCACCCACTCAGCGACGCGCATCGGGGTAGCTTGCAGGTCAGGGTTTCGTTGGAGCGCTATGAGGGCGTTGCCGATCAGGCCGGCAGTGGCTTCGCAGGTCTGTGACAACAGCCCAATCAGATTCGCTATCAACGCCTCATCGTCTTTCCAGGCTGAGGCTTGGTATTCGTCATAAAGACGCTCCAACACGCCGCTACCCTTATCATCGTTGCTCAGCAGCACCTGAAACATCTGCCTCAGCCGAGCCGCCCCGCAATGGGCTTCACTGAGTTGAGCTTCGTCGCTCAATGGCGATAGGCAGGCGACAAACTCCCGTGTCAGTTGCGCGACTTCCTGCAACTGGCTGGGTGCAAAACCTATCAAGGTCGCAATGACCGAAACCGGTAACCTGAACATCCACTCGTTCGGGTTACCGACGGGGTCATCCAATGTCTCGACAACCTGCGCCACAATGCCTGCGAGATTTTCGGTTCCTAACGAGCCCAAGGCCGGCTCGATAACCATCCGGGGGCAGCGGTGTTGCGCCCCCTCGTTCATACGCATCAAACGACCAACGATATCGCCTGCCGCGCCTTGAGCAATGGCCGCTGGAATCGGCTCGTGCAGTGGGCGTACAAGGCAGTCGGGATGCTCCAGGATGGCCTCGACAACGCTGGCGCCACTGGCAATCCATAAACCAAGATCTGCATCAAAGACCAGTTCACTGTGTCGTCTGAGGCGTGCGTAATAATCGTAGGGGTCGGCATGGGTAACGGCTTCAAATGGAGTCATTTTGGCAGTCCTGTTCGCAAAGAACGGCTACTATCGAACAACCGTCACACAGACAATTCGCTCAGGAACGAAATATGGATTCCCAAAGCAATGACACCGCCATTTCGCGTGTCGCCGGCGCGATTGCCGAACCTGCAAGGACGAAAATGCTGTGCTCGCTGATGGACGGCCACGCCCGCACCAGTACGGAACTGGCCGTCATCGCCGACGTCAGTGCTTCTACGGCGAGCGCACACTTGGCAAGGCTGAAAGAGGACGGCTTGGTAAAACTGCACACCCAGGGCAGGCACCGCTACTTCAGCCTGACAGACGCGCACGTGGCCCAAGCAATCGAAGCCCTCATGGTGATCAGCCGAAACGCTCAGACCGGGTTTGTTTCGACTACCCCCAGTCGGTTGCAGCTCGCGCGAACCTGTTATGACCACATGGCGGGGTCCTTGGCGGTACAACTGCACGACTATTTCCTCGACTCCGGCTGGCTGAGCATGTCGGACGCGGGTGACGGTACGTATCAGCTCAGCGTGGAGGGCGAAAAAGCGATGACAGGCCTCGGTATCGAGGTAGAAACCGTAAGGGCGCAGCGGCGTCGTTTCGCTTGCGCATGCCTGGACTGGAGCATGCGCCGCCCTCACCTCGCCGGCGCACTGGGGGCCGCTGTGCTACAGGCCGTCATCAGCCGCAAATGGGTTATCCAGGACCTTGATAGCCGGGCGCTGGCGGTGACGCCCAAGGGGCGAAAGGAGCTGTCGGGCAGGTTTGGGATCAGGGTTGAAGAGCCAGAACTGAAGCGCTCAGGCAGCGCCTGCGCATAACGCCAAGCACCGTCCATGTTCGGCCACCTCAATCATCCCGCGTCAGCACTTCCAACAATTCGATCTCGAAACGCAGGTTACTGTTGGGTTTGATATGCGCGCCCATCGAGCGCTCGCCATAGGCCAGGTGCGCCGGTACATACAACGTGCGCACGCCGCCAACCTGCATGCCCATCAAGCCCTGGTCCCACCCCTTGATCACGCGGCCAGTGCCGATCACGCACTGGAACGGTTTGCCCCGCTCCCAGGAGGAATCGAACACCGTGCCATCTTCCAGGGTGCCGGTGTATTGGGTGGTGATCAGCGCGCCCTTGACCACGGCTTTGCCGTCGCCCAGGCGGATGTCGGTGACCTGCAGTTCGTCGTTGCTCATGGGGTTCTCATTGAAGGGGTGAAGGGCAGGGGTTTTCCCAGAATCGGATGGGTTTGGCAAGTGCAGGGGAATGGCCAGCGTGATGGTGAACCGTTCGCTGGAATGCATACAGCCGCGTTAACACAATCCAATGTGGGAGCTGGCTTGCCTGCGAAGGCGGCGTGTCAGTCAATGCATCTGTGTCTGCACTACCGCTTTCGCAGGCAAGCCAGCTCCCACAATTGAATCTGCATGCATCCAGAAGCCTTTACAACCAATGCCAGAACCGGCTCCAGAACCCTCGCCCCAACTCATCCTTGCACCCGGCATATTGGCGCGCATACATCTGCGAACGCGCTTGCACCTTGCTTGCCACCGGTGGCAGCCAGGCTTTGCTGGCGTAGGTGCGCTGGCGGTAGCCGCCCCAGCCTTCGTGGTAGTTCAGGTACTGACCATAGGCGTCGTATTTGTAGACACCGTTGATGGTGTAGGTCTTGTCCATGTACCAGCCGATAAAGTCGATGGCGTCGTCGAAGTCTTCGCGATCAGCGCCGCTGCGGCCGGTGGCTTTGCGGTAGTCGTTCCACACTTCATCCTTGGCCTGGGCATAGCCGGAAGCGGTGGAGACGCGGCCCCAGGGAATGATCCACAGCAGGTATTTACGCGGGGTCTTGGCGTCGTGGCGAAAGCCCGACTCCTGATACATGATCGCGAACGGCACCTGGATCGGTACGCCCCAACGCTTTTGCGTGACTTTGGCGGCGTCGTACCAGTCGTCTTTTTCGCGCAAGATACCGCAGAGGTCGTTGGGCGTGCGTGGCGGCGAGGTGCCGCACGCCGCCAACAGGGAAGTGAGTAATAACAGTCCGACGGCTTTGCCTGCGCTCAAGGGGCACCTTTGTGGGATAAGGGTAAAATGCCAGCATTTTACCCCTTCACACAGGCGGCGTCCTTGCCGCAGACAGTTTTAAGCCAAGGGCACGCGACGGGTAGTCAGCGCGATACGACCGATAAAGAAGCTCAAGGCCGCGCCCAACAGCAGCATGGCCAAGGTGCTCCAGGCCGCGCGGGACAGTTGCTTGGCTGCGACTTCACCGGCTTCACGGGCTTTCTGTTCCGCCTGTTTTTTCAGCTCATCGACCTTTTGCATGGCTTGCTGATAAGCCTGGGCATAGTTGTCGACGATCTGGGTGGCTTCTTCTTTGCTCTTGCCAGTGCGGGCCGCGACGATGTTGACCAGCGCCTCTTTATCCGCTGCATTCAGGGCTGGCTCGCCGGACGCTTTCACACGTTCGAACCACTGCTTGAGCTCATCACCGGCCTGGGCAGGGTTGGTCGCTGCATCGGTGGCCGACTGCTTGCCATCGGCTGCTGCCTGATCGGCTTTTTGCTCAACATTGGCAGGGTCCAGCTCAGCCTTGCCGCTCTGCTTGAGCAAGGTATCCAGTTGGCCTTGCAGGCTGTTCCAGTCCAGCTCGATGCCCTGCTCGTTCAACTGCTGCTTGATGCTATTGCCAATCCCCGGCGCGGCGGCAGCAATGCCACTGCCAGCTGCGGACAGGCCTTTGCCCACCACGTTGCCGGCAGTGCCGACCACGCTGGACGCCAAGCCCGCCAGCAGCCAAGTGGTGAGCAAGGTGGTCAGGGTCCAGGTCAGCACCCCATGCAGGCCGCCACGATCCGGTGCCGTGCGGCCGGCCACGAACGCGCCCAATGCGATGGCGACCAGTGTCGATACAAACAACCAGATACCCGCACCCGTGCCAAAACCGCTCAACGGGTTGCCCGCTTCCATCGGGTCAACGGCACTGGCGCCAATGGCGGTGCCCAACACACTCAAGACCAGGTAGGTGACCAGTGCGATTGCACTACCGGCCAATACCGAGCTCCACGACACACGAAACAGCGATCGATTGGATTCATAGACAGTGGTCATACAAAGGTCCTTTTCAAATTGAGGAGCAAGGCAATGCGCCTTGATGGGTGTGAGTGTGGCGAAACGACATACGTTCAGTCCTGGCCTATATGCACCAGGCAGCCTGGTGCATTCGCACTGCCCCGTAGGCAATTACTCTGCACTATCCTGAAGCCGGGATGTCGTAACCCAATGTGCCTTGCCCTGCCCTAATCGGAGACGTTATGACCCAGGATGTTCTCGCCAAAGAAACCAACCGCCGCCAACTGCAAACCATCATCTCCGGGCTGTCCGACGGTGTGATCCTGGCCGAGGTCGACCAGACCATTCTCTGGGCCAATGAAGCGGCGTTGACCATGCATGGGGTCAGCGAGGTCAAGGAACTGGGCGCCAATACCGAGGCGTACGCCAAGCGCTTTGCCCTGCGCTACCGCAACAACCACCCCTTGGCACTGGACAGCTACCCCCTCAGCCGCGTGGCCGCCGGTGAAGAGTTCAGCGATGTGGTGGTGGAGGTCACACCCGCCGACGACGAACACCGCAGTTGGGTGCATCGCCTGCGCAGCCTGGTGCTGACCGACGCCCAGGGTGAGCCGGAGTTGCTGGTGCTGATCCTCAGCGACGCCACCGAATGGGCCAGCGCCGAGCAACGCTTCGAGAAAACCTTCAACGCCAACCCGGCGCCCGCCGTGATCTGCCGCCTCAGCGACTTGCGCTACATCAAGGTCAACCATGGTTTTTTGGAGATGACCGGCTATAACCGCGACCAGGTCATCGGCAAATCCGTGTATGAGCTGGATGTGCTGGAACAGGCCGAGCGCAAGGACCTGGCGATCCAGCGCCTGGGCGAAGGCGCGACCATCCCGCAGATGCAGGCCGAACTGAGATTGCCCGAAGGCGGCAGCAAACTGGTGATCGTCGCCGGCCAACCGTTGGACATGAACGAGGAAGACTGCATGCTGTTTTCCTTCACCGACCTGGAGCCACGGCGCAAAGCCGAGATCGCCCTGCGCCAGAGCGAAGAGCGCTTCGCCAAATCCTTTCGCCTGACGCCCGTGCCGACCCTGGTGTGCAGTGCCGACAACCGCCAGGTGGTGGACATCAACGAAGCCTTCATGAGCATCACCGGCTACATCAGCGAAGAATTGATCGGCAAATCCATCGAAGACATCAACTTCATCGACAGCCCCCAGGCCGGCGCGCAGTTGTTCGCCACCCTGGAAAAAGCCGGCAACCTTGAAGGCCAGGACCTCAAGGTACGCAAGAAAGGCAACGAGGTGATCGACTGCGTGGTGTCCGCCGACACCGTAATTATTCAGGACGTACCCTGCTACCTGATGGTGCTGATGAACATCACCGAGCGCAAACGCTCGGAGCTGGAACTGGTGGCGGCCATCGAGGAAGTCATGCAGGACGCGTCCTGGTTCAGCCAGACCCTGATCGAGAAGCTGGCCAACGCTAAGAGCGTCAACAGCCCCAACCTGCCGAACGTTTCCTTCACCGACCTCACCGCCCGCGAGCGCGATGTGTTGGGCCTGATCTGCGAGGGCCTGGCGGACAAAGAGATCGCCTCGCGCCTGAAACTGGCGCCCAACACCGTGCGTAACCATGTGGCCACGGTGTATTCCAAGCTGGGGGTGCACAGCCGTAGTGCAGCGATCGTCTGGGCCCGTGAACGCGGGCTGTTTGCCGGTGATTTGCGCCTGAAAAACAAACCCTGACCCTGCAAATGCACTAGTGCGACTAGTGCGAATTCGCCTTATTGAGCGGCGGTGCAAGCAATAACCTTCAAGGGATCGTATTTATGCCTTGAAGGAACCCGCATGTTTACCCTCTCTCAACTGCGCAACTGCATCGAAGAAGGCCTGTCACCGCTGACGTGCGAATTCACCCTGTGCCGGGACGCGTCCTTGACCCTCAAGGTCTACGACGCCGAGACCGGTCGTGTCGACTTGGTGGTGACCGGCATCAGCACCAACCGCCTGCAGACCCCGCAGGAAGTGGCGAAAATGGTGGATGAATTGCGCTACGAGCTGCAAAGCAACAACGTCGGCAAGCTCACGCTGGATGATCTGCCTTTATCGCCGCTCCCATGAAATAAAACACTCCGCCTGCAACGATAAACGCCCCCAGCATGTAGAACATGTAATGGGCTGGCAGGCTGGCCAACACCAGGCCACACAGCACCGGCCCCAACGCGGCGCCGAGGTTGGACAGGTTTTGCGCCCCGTAATACATGCCCCGCAGGTGGTCCGGGGCAATTCGGTCGATAAACATGTACTCGGCCGGGAACACGATGATCTCCCCGACGGTGAACACCGCCATCGCCAGCACCCAGCCCACCACGCTGGTGGACAGCCCGAATCCGATCAACCCCAGCA
>NZ_WKCD01000231.1:0-9210 GCF_021606625.1 Pseudomonas sp. PA-4-8C | reverse complement strand
GCCGAACACGATCAACGAGATCAGCAGGGCTTTGCGTCGGCCGTAGTTGTCGCAATACCACCCAGTGGTAATGCCGCTCAAACCGATCCCCAGCAAGGTTGCCGAGGCGAGCATGCCAGCTTCATTGAACGTCAGGCCCAGGTCCTGGCGGATCACCGGGAGCGCAATGGTGAGTAGGATGATCTCCATGGCGTCAAACAGATACGCAAGGAAACCGCCGATAAGTACATGCCATTTGGATAGAGCTCGCATTGCAGGTTTTCCTTATTGTTGTTGTTTTGCCAGGCCGATCGACAGACGTGATGCATCGCAGCACGCTTGATCGGCCTGGAGGATTTACGGGTGCGGTTAGTCAGTTACAGCAGGGCGCAGGCCTCGTCGAAGCCCAGCCGCGGGTTACGGGCAAAGAGTTTTGCGGGGTCGCCATAGCCGAGGTTGCACAGGAAGTTCGTCTTGATCTTCATCCCGGCAAAGGCCTGCATGCCCTCGGCCCCTGGAGCAAAGAACGTCTGGTCGACCTGTGCGTGGTCAAACCCGGACATCGGCCCGCAGTCAAGGCCCAGAGCCCGGGCCGCGAGAATGAAGTAGCCGCCCTGCAGCGAACTGTTGCGAAACGCGGTGGACTCAAGCAAATCCGGCTGGTCGGCAAACCAGTCGCGTACTGTGGGGTTGTGCGCAAACAACCTGGGCAACTGCGTATGGAACTGCGTGTCGTAGCCAATGATTGCCGTCACCGGGGCGCCCAGGGTCTTCTCGACATTGCCGGCGCTCAGGGCTGGCAGCAAACGCTGCCGGGATTGGGCACTGCGTAAAAACACAATGCGCGCAGGGCAGCCGTTGGCGCTGGTCGGGCCCCAGCGCATCAGGTCGTAGAGTGCCTTGAGGGTTTGATCATCCACCGGTTTATCCAGCCAGCCGTTCTGGCTACGGGCCTGGCGAAACAACTTATCGAGCACCTGCTCGCTGATTACCTGACTCATGGCATCTGTCCTCAACTGCGTCGTTGACGGTCTGAAGTCGACCGGGGCAAGGTCTGTTCAGCGGCACACTCGCCGCCCAGGAAGAACTCCACCGACATCGGCGGGCCCCACTGGTAGAGGCTGGCGTCGCACGCCTGGGTGTAACCCGAGGGCGAGTCCTGGTTGAACAGGTCGCCATCGGTGAAGTGCTCGATAAGGTTGCCGGACGGGTCCCGCCAATAATCGAAGATCTGGCTGCCCAGCATGTGCCGGCCTACCCCCCAGAACGGCGACCAACCTTGCAGGGTCATCCACTCGTGGCCCAGGCACTGCGCGTCAAAATCCTGCACCTCGAAGGACACGTGATGGACGAAGTCCTTCGGTGCCTGGAACAGGGCGATGGTGTGATGGTCAGTCCAGGCGCTGCCACGGTTCAACCGCAGGAAGGCCGCGCTCGGGCGGTCCCGGTCAGGCTCCTGAACCACAAGGTCCGAAGGCAGCATGCCGAGCACTTGCTGGTACCAGGCCAGGTGCTGCGGCATGTCCTGCACGCCAATCGCCGCATGACCCAGGCGCAGGACTTGTGCCGCGCCCTTGCCGGGCCGCTGCACATCGCCAAAGCGTTGCTTGTGATGGGCCGAGTTGAGGGTCAACGCAGCACGCTGGGGCAGCGTGCCCACGGCTTCGATACCGTGGGCCAGCTCGATGCGCCGCCCCGAGGGATCATGCAAGGCGACGTACTGCCCTCCTCCGGGGCCTTCCAGCGGCCGGATCGCCGAGGCCCCCGGCAACCGGGTAGCCTGATGCAAGTCATCGAGGCTTTCGACGGCGAACGCGATGGCGCCAAAGCTGGCTTCAACAGCCTTCTCGGCGATGTACACATAGGGCAGTGAGCAGGTACCGCGAAAATACAGGCGTTGCTCGGTACGGTGCATAACCACCAGGCCGAAATCGGTCAGGAAACGTTCGACCACTCCAAGGTCGGGATGACGGTAGAGCACATGGTTGATGTCTTTGATCTGCAGCACGGTAGTTGCTCCTGGGCATTCAATGGGCAGGACAACCGGTGGTCAAAACCAGGGCAGCCGGGATCGCTGCCCACCGTAGTGACGGTGGGTCGGTTGTGCTGCGCGCTCGAAAAAACTGAGGCGTGGACTCAGGCCGCTGAAGGCTCGTCGGCGATCAGGTTGCTCAAGGTGCCAAGGCCTTCGATCTCCACGGTGCAGAGGTCGCCAGGCTTCATGAACAGTGGCGGACGTCGCGCCCAGCCAATCCCTGCCGGGGTGCCGGTGACGATCACGTCACCGGGTTCCAGGGTCACCGCTTCACTGAGCACGGCGATCAGTTCGGCGACCCCAAAGATCATGTCGGCGGTATTGCCCTGCTGCACCACCGTGCCATTGAGGCGGGTCACCAGGTTGAGGCCGACTGCCCCCGCTGGCAGTTCGTCTGCACTGACGAAGGTCGGACCAAACGCGCCAGTGGCGTCGAAGTTCTTGCCAATGGTCCATTGCGGCGATTTGAACTGGTAATCGCGAACCGAGGCTTCATTGAAGATCGCGTAGCCCGCCACATGCTCCAGGGCCTGCGCGCGCGCGATATGCCGGCCCCCAGTGCCGATCACTACCGCCAGCTCTCCTTCGTAGTCCAGTTGTTCGGAGACACGCGGGCGCAGGATGGGTTCGCCATGGCCGACCAGGCTGGTGCTGAAACGCGGAAAAAAGGTCGGATAGGTCGGCTGTTCATAAGGGCTTTCCTTGGTGTGATCGGCGTAATTCAGGCCGACACACACAATCTTGCCCGGGCGCTCCAGCGGGGGCAGGTAACGCAGCTTCGATGGATCGAGCAAACGGGCGTCGCTCAAGCGCTGATGAGCCGCTTGCAGCGCGTTCGGACCGGCCTTGAGCAAGCTCTCCAGGGCACCCGGATAACCACTTTCCTGTTCGGTCAAACCTCGCAGCGCGCCTGCTTTTTCAATGGCCAGACCTTTGGTGGAGCCTTCCAAAAAGTGTACGAAACGCATGATCACTACCTCTGTTGTTGTTATAGTTCGGTACGGTACGTTACCGTACCCTTTTGTCGAAAATGCGCCCAAATAAATAACTCGTCAAGGGTCATCAAAGTGTTTTTACAAAAAAAATTCCGGGGCAATCGCTTGATTCGTCCCTCTGCGCGGCTGGAAGGCTTGTGCAGAGCGGCGTAGGCTAGGAGAACTTTTGAATTGTTCTTTTCAGGAATAGCCGAGCCACATGCAAACCCCTACCCCGAGGCAAGCAGCAAAGCGTCAAAGTATTCTCCAGGCTGCGACTGATATGTTTCTCGCAGAAGGCTATTCAGGGGTCAGTGTTGACGGGATCATCGCCAACATTGGCGGCTCCAAACGCACGCTCTATGCCTACTTCGGCGGCAAGGAAGGGTTGTTCGCCGCGATTATCGAGCAACTGTGCGCAGAAAACGTCAGCCCGCTGACTCACATGACCCTCGCTCAGAAGCCTCTACAGGAGGCACTGACGACCATTGCACGGGTCTTTCTCGATGTGGTGCTGTCGCCTCGCACCCTGGCCCTGCATCGCCTAATCGTGTCCGAGGCCCTGCGCGCGCCGGAGGCTGCAAAGTCGTTCTTCGAGGCTGCCCCCGCAACGGCCTATAGCTGCCTGGCCGATTACTTTACCTGGGCCGAGGAAGCCGGGCTGGTCATGCCGGGCAACCCGCAGACCCGCGCGAAGATCTTCCTTGATGCGCTGACCGGCGACATGCAGTTGCGCTGCCTGCTCGGGCTTAGCTCATGCCCTGGAAAAGCCGCGCGCGAGCACCTGATCAGTGAGACCACAGCGATTTTCATCAACGGGTTGTCAACTGACAGGCACTAGAACCCATGAAGGTAACGTAGCGTCAATTGGGTGCCCTGCGCGCGGTTTTCAGCGCCACTTTCAAAATACAGATTGGCGAAGAATGTCTGGCTTCCCTGCTGGTACATCACCCCTGGCCCGATCCCTGTCACCTGTTCCCTGGAGTCACGCTGGCGATGCCCATCAATGCGGTCATCGCTGATCTGATTGAGTTGATAGCCTGCAACGCCGATACGCCACTTCTCGGCAACGGCATAAGAAACCGACAGGTTGCTATGAAACGCCTCTCCCGGCTGGATACTGCCGGCTTGCAGGACTGACGCCGGATCGTTATTGCGGCTTGACCACGCATAATTGAAACGACCACTGACCTCCAGGCGGTCAGTCAACTCCCAGGTGAACACGTAATGGGGGTTGAACACCCAGACATTGCTCCCGGTATTGAGGCTCGAATCCTTGTTATAGGAACCCGTCGGCAAGGAGAACACGAAATTCAAGCGCTGCCAGTACGGGCGGCCGAAGAACGACACCGGGGCCCACTGCAACAGAAACGGACTGACGATCATGTCACCCTGGCGAGTCCGTCGTCCCTTGGGGCCCTGATCGATCTCTATCTCCAGGTTCACCAGTGGCAATAGCACTTCGGCGCCATAGTTCGCTCCCAGCAAAGTCTTGTCGCTGAAGTAAGCCAGGTGCGGCAGTACCGTGGTGCTGTGCACCTGCTGCCGCCCCGGCAACGCATGTCCATGGGCATCGTAGGCCGAGTTGCTGCGGTAATACTGCACCGGTAACTCGAACAACGCACCGGGGCCGGCGACCCCATCCATGAAACTGGCATTGCCCAGGGCCAGAGGTGGCAGGCTGATGCTGTCAGCCTCGCTCGTGGCGCAGGCCAGTGCCGAGCTGATGCCCAGCACCCGAATCCATTGGGTTTGACTCATACAACACCTTCATTGAATAACGACTAGAAAACACTGAATGGGTAATCGACAATCACCCGGTACTCATCGGCGTTTGAATTGCCACGGGTGTTGCCCGGTGCGGTATACCCCTGTGCCGAACGGTGTGCGGCCCAGCGCAAGGTGATATTCAAGCCTTTGGCCTTGCCGTCTGGCACGGCATAGCGCAGGGCAACGTCCCGCTCCCAATGGTGTGCATCTTTGCCGGCGGCGTTATAGATGTAGCCGTAGCCCGTGCTATTGGGATCGACCCGGGTCAGGTCCGCTTCACCGCGAGTGTATGAAGTGCTGAGCTGGAAATCCGGCGCGTTGATAAACGCCAGGCTGGTCTGGTATTGAATCTTCCAGGACTTTTCGCCAGGTGCATTGAAGTCTGCGTATTGCTGGGAGTTGCCCAGGTAAAGGAAGGTCCGGTCGTCCTGGACCATGTAGTCGAACGGCGTGTCGCCGTCCACCTTCTGCAGCCCCAGGGTCAGGCTCTGGCCTGCGCCGGACAGCGTCAGGCCACCGCTATAAGTGTTGTTGTCGATATGGCCCAACTGGCGCTGGCCCTGATCGCGGGTTTTGAAGTAACGCAGGTACGGTGTCAGCGTAAGCCCAGGCGTCAGCTTGAATGGCTGGCTGACCCCGGCGTAGTACTGGTTCCAGATATCACTCAATTGGCCGCCATACAGGGTCAGTGTTATCCCGCCGGGCACAGCGTAGACGCCACCCAGCCAACTCATGGACGCGCTTTCACGATCAGCGGCCATCCCAGCCTTGTTGCCGGTGCCGTAACTGGTGGTCAAGTGGCTTTGGCCGCTCTGGTTGCGCTGGCGTGTTGAGTCGATCCAGCCAGTGTCCAGTGTCAGGTGTTCCAGGCTGTAGTTCTTGAGCGTGACACCGCGAAATGTCTGGGGAAAGACTCGGCTGACGCCACTGGCGATCAGCGGGTTTTCAAGGTACTGATCGCCAGCCTGCATCAAGCTGTCAAACCCGCGTAACTTGAGCGCCGCGCCCGCAGCCGAGAAGTCAGACTCTGGCGCGCCTTTTGAGTCCAGCGGCAGCAATCCGGCCCCGCCACTGCCCCCTCCTCCATCCAGCTTGAGCCCATAAAAACCATGCACATCGAGCCCGACCCCAATGGGCGTGTCGGTGTATCCCGAACGAAAGGACAGGTACACGCCCTGCACCCACTCGCGCTGGTCGCGCCTGGACGGTGTGTTGTGGTTATCGCGGCCCAGGTAGTAATTGCGCAGCAAGCCTTTGAGGGACGAGCCGCTGACAAATCCCGGCGTGACCGACAGCTCAGCCTTTTGTCGCTCATTGATACCGGTGCTGAGGTTATCTCTCTGGTCCATGGAGTTATCGGCATAGGCTCCTGTCGCCGACAGCCAGACCGTCAACGAAATGGAACCCCGCCTCAGCCGGCGCAATGACACACTCATCAGCGTTGCTCCTGTTGTTCAAGCACCGTCACCGTCGCCGTAGTGCCTGCCCGCAAACGGTCCTTGGCGGCGTATGCAGGATCGATCTGAATTCTCACGGGGACCCGCTGGGCCAGCTTGACCCAGGTGTAGCTGGGGTTGATGTTGGCCAGCAAGCGACTGCCAGGCGCGTTCTCCCGGTCGGTGATGGCGAAGGCGATGCTCTGCACGGTTCCGCTAAAGGTCTCGCCGCTCATCAACTGGATCCGCACTGGGTTACCTTGTGCGATACGCGGTAACTTGGTTTCCTCAAAGTAGCCACTGACATAAAACGAATCGCTGTCCACCAACGCCAGCAAGGCACCGCCGGCACTGGCGTAATCGCCTTGGCGGGTCAGCAGGTTGGTCACATAACCACTGACGGGTGCCACCACCCGGGTGCGCTGCAGGTCGAGTTCGGCCTGGGTCAAGGCAGCCTTTGCCAGCTGCACATTGGCTTGGGCCAGCCCCAGGTTGGCCTGGTTGCTGAGCAACTGCGCCTGAGCGATAGCCACGTCGGTATTGGACTTCTCCCACTCCTCACCGGAGATGGCGAACCCTTGTTTGAGGCTACGCCGGCGCCGCTCTTCACTTTGGCGCTGTTTGAGCTGCGCCTGGCTGGCAATAATTGCAGCCTCCGACTGGCCCATTGCTGCCTGGGCCACTTCAACAGAGCGTCGTGCGTGCTCGACTGCCAGGGCATAGCGCGCCGGGTCGATTTGCAGTAGCAGGTCCCCTTTGCTCACATGCTGGTTATCCTGAACCCGCAAACTGGCGATCAGCCCGGAGACGTCCGCCGACAAGGTCACCACATCAGCGCGCACCCTGGCATCGCGAGTCCAGGGTGAACGGGTGTAGTGCTCCCAGGCGAACCAGCCCAGGACCAGCGCCAGCAAGACAACCGCCAGGGTAATCAGTTGGGCGATGTATTTTTTCAAGGTGACGAGGCTCCCATTACTAGAATCACAACAGCACACACGCAGACATAGAGCGCGCCTTCGAACAGCGCCTCATGCCACACAAACCGCAGCACGCCCAGCCGACGCAAGGACCAGCCCAGCACCATGAAAATCGGCAGCGCCAGCAACAAAGCCTGCGCATTGGGCGGCAGGTAGACGCCACCTACCTCAAAATCAATGTGCAAGAGACGGCACTCCTTTTTCATCGAGCTCAAGAAATTCGCGGTAGCGCTCAATAAACGAGGCAACGATCAGCAGTGCCACTCGAATGCGAAACACCGACCAGAGCTGTTCATGCCCGGACGAAAGCTCAGCGGCATGCAGTTGGTCCAGGTCATCGCCCAGGTGCCGCAATGCATCGGTCAATGCCTGCCAGTCGACGGTGGGCCTTCCCGCCACATAACGGCCTGACTGGTCCAGAACCGACTGCAAACGGGCCTGGGTTTGCGCCGTCAGCAATGTATTGTTCTGCCCTTGTTGCTTGAGCTGGTTCAACGCCACGCCCAGGGCCATGCAGGCCAGAGTGACCTCGAACAGCGCATGGGCTCGCGGGTCTTTGGTCGAGGGCAACAAACCCAGCATCATGGTCAGGCGATCCATCATCCGGCTTTCAAAGGCGAACTGCTGCTGATCCGTCGCTGAGGTCTTGAGCAATACGTAGACCTGCTCCCGGCTCTCATCGAACAGACGGTGAATGCGCCGGGCCGGATTGAATGGAAACACCCAGGAGTACACCAGTAACGACAAGGTGCAAGCTCCGATATAGGCACCGGCAAATTCGAACCACTGACTCGCGGTGTTTTGCCAGGCCCCGATATTCTGCGGGCCCACCATCAGGAAGGTCGAAAGCCCCAGGCCCATGCCTATCCCCGCAGTCAGTGGGCTGGCCAGGCCCACAGCAATCACATAGAGCAACGGCGCCAGAATCAACAGCAGCATTTCGACGTCGCCAATGGCGGGCACCAGCATGAACTGATAGACCGCTGAAATCACCAGCGACAGGCCAAACCCACGTGCGTAGTTCTGGCTTGCCGCCAAGGGCCGTGGAAAGGTCGCCATCAATGAGCACAGAATTCCCACCAGGATCATCCCTGCCCGGGCGCCATCCCAAGCCGTTTCGATCCAGATCAATCCACACACAAGCAAGGCAATAAACGCACGGGCAGCGTTCATTCCCGCCAGGCGCCAGTCCAGGTACAGCGGATTACTTCGGCTCTGGCGGTGCAGGCAGTTGGCCGGACGGCCCTCCTGAATGGCATCACTCAGTTGCAGGATCTCTTCCAGTTGTTGCAACAGCCTGGCCTGCTCCCAACGCAAGGCCCACGCCAGCGCGCGTAACGTACCTGTTATGGGCTCATCACGTTGCTCAACCTTATTGGCCTGCTGGTCAAAGCGCTGCTGCAACACGCTAAAGCGCTGGCGCGCCTGCGTCGATAATGAACGCCCCGCCACTGCCAACTCATCCAGGAACGCGAGTTCGTCAGCGCGCAGCTGTTGAATGTCTTCGGGAAGCTCACCTTGCCAACGCTCATCGATCAGCGTGCGTTGACGACGCAGCACTGTCAGACGTGAAGTCAGCAATACCAATTGATTACCCAGCAGTTGCACCAGGCCGTTGGCACTGCGCAACCGTGGCGCATCGAAATACAAATGCCGGCGCAGGCCTTCCAGTGCGTTGATTTCTCCGAGTAACTGCATCTGGCGCTTACGGAAATCGGCCTCGCTCTCCTCGGTACGAATCACCGCCGCCGCATGGGCCGCCATCAATTTCAGGACTTGATCTACTTTGGCAAAGTACCCCCGGGCGACCGCTTCCGGGCGCGCCGTCAACAGGCTGACCACGCCGACACAGGCAACCGCCAACAGCGTCTCAGTGAGTCGGGTGATCGCCAGCATCAAGGTATTATCCTGCTCCGGTACAGCAAGCAGCCCAACGACGACCGCCGTGAACCCGCTGAGCACAAAGGCGTGGGAACTGGTGTAGCGCAGCAACGTGCCACCCGCCGTGCAGAACGCCAGCCACAGCGACAAGGTAACAA
>NZ_WKCD01000230.1:0-9219 GCF_021606625.1 Pseudomonas sp. PA-4-8C | reverse complement strand
GGCTCGACCTGTCCAGCGGCCTGGCGCCCTGGCCGTGGCCGATTCCCGAGATTCCCTTGCGTGCCTGGGCGCGCTTGCCGGAAACCGATGACGGTTTGGAGAAGGCTGCCAGCGAGTACTACGGCGCCGGCCCGTTGCTGCCGGTGCCGGGCTCCCAGGCGGCGATCCAACTGCTGCCGCGCCTGCGTCGTTCCGGCAAGGTCGGCGTGCTTTCGCCCTGTTACGCCGAGCACGCCGAAGCCTGGCGCCGCGCCGGTTATGTGGTGCGCGAAGTGCAGGAGCAGGAAGTCGACTTCTTTCTCGACAGCCTCGACGTGCTAGTCGTGGTCAACCCCAACAACCCCACGGGCTTGAGCCTGAGCCCGCAGCGCCTGCTGGATTGGCATGCGCGGTTGGCCCAACGTGGTGGCTGGCTGGTGGTGGACGAGGCGTTTATTGACGTAACCCCGGACTTGAGCCTGGCCAGCCATGCCGATCAGGTCGGCTTGATCGTGCTGCGCTCATTCGGCAAGTTCTTCGGCCTGGCCGGCGTGCGCCTGGGCTTTGTGCTGGCCGAGCGCAAGTTGCTCAAGCTGTTGGCCGAACAGGTCGGGCCCTGGGCCGTCAGTGGGCCGACGCGGGTGCTGGGCCAAGTGTGCCTGCGCGATACCGCCGGGCATGCGCGCCAGCGCAGTCGTTGCATCGCAGCCGGCCAGCGTCTGTTCGAGTTGCTTGAGCGCCGCGGCCTTCAACCTCACGGCGGCTGCGCCTTGTTCCAGTGGTTGATTACCCCCCACGCTGAACGGCTGTACGAATTCATGGCCCAGCGCGGCATCCTGCTGCGCCTGTTTGTGCACAACAGCAGCGTGCGCTTGGGCCTGCCCGACACCGACGCCGACTGGCTGCGCCTTGACGAAGCCCTGGCCGCCTACAAGGACGCCACATGACCACGTTGATGGTGCAGGGCACCACCTCTGACGCCGGCAAAAGCACCCTGGTGACCGCGCTGTGTCGCTGGCTGGTACGCCAGGGCGTCGCGGTGGCACCGTTCAAACCGCAGAACATGGCGCTCAACAGCGCGGTGACCGCCGAAGGCGGCGAGATCGGCCGCGCCCAGGCGGTGCAGGCCCAGGCCGCCAACCTGGCGCCCCACACCGACATGAACCCTGTGTTGCTCAAGCCCAACAGCGACACCGGCGCCCAAGTGATCATCCATGGCCGTGCCGTTACCAGCATGAATGCCGTGGCCTACCACGACTACAAAGCCATTGCGATGCAAGCGGTGTTGGCCTCCCACGCGCGCTTGAGTGAGGCCTACCCGGTGGTGATGGTGGAAGGCGCGGGCTCCCCGGCCGAGATCAACCTGCGCGCCAATGACATCGCCAACATGGGCTTCGCCGAGGCGGTGGACTGCCCGGTGCTGTTGATCGCAGACATCAATCGCGGCGGCGTGTTCGCCCATCTGGTCGGCACCCTGGAACTGCTGTCGCCCAGTGAGCAGGCGCGGGTCAAGGGCTTCATTATCAACCGTTTTCGCGGTGATATCGCGTTACTGCAACCCGGGCTGGATTGGCTCGAAGCGCGCACCGGCAAGCCGGTGGTCGGCGTGCTGCCCTACGTGATGGACCTGCACCTGGAGGCAGAAGACGGCATCGACCAGCGCCAGATCGACAAGGCCGCCCAGGTGCTCAAGGTAGTGGTGCCGGTGCTCCCGCGCATCAGCAACCATACCGACTTCGACCCGCTGCGCTTGCACCCCCAGGTGGATTTGCAGTTCGTCGGGCCGGGCCAGGCGATACCTGCCGCTGACCTGATCATCCTGCCGGGCTCGAAAAGCGTGCGCAGTGACCTGGCCTATCTGCGTGCCAATGGCTGGGACACCGCCGTGGCGCGGCATCTGCGTTATGGCGGCAAGGTGCTGGGGATCTGCGGCGGTTTGCAGATGCTCGGCGAGCACGTCCATGACCCGTTGGGTCTGGAAGGGCTGGCCGGTTCCAGTGATGGCCTTGGGTTGCTGGCGTTCAGCACCACCCTGGAACAAGAGAAACAACTGCGCAATGTGCGTGGGCGTCTGGTATTGGAAGATGCCGACGTCAGCGGTTATGAAATCCATGCGGGGGTGACCTCCGGCGCTGCCCTGGCAAGCGCTGCGGTACTGCTGGACGATGGCCGTAGTGATGGCGTGCAGAGTGCCGATGGGCAAATTCTAGGGACCTATCTGCACGGCTTGTTCGAGACCCCGGCAGCGTGCAGCGCCTTGCTGCGTTGGGCCGGGTTGCAGGACGTACAAGAGGTGAATTATCACGGCCTGCGCGAGCGCGATATCGAGCGCTTGGCGGACTTGGTGGAGCATCACCTGGATACCGATTTATTACGCAAGCTATGTGGGATCTGAAGATGTTTACACGACCCCATCGTGGGAGCTGGCTTGCCTGCGATAGCGCCCTGGCGGCCGCCTCATGTCCACCTGACGCACCACAATCTAACTGTGGGAGCAGGCTTGCTCGCGAATGCGTTGGGTCAGCCATGGCTGCATTCACTGACACACCCTATTCGCGAGCAAGCCCGCTTCCACATGGTTTACCAGGGGTCTTTGCATGCATCAATTGATCCTCGGCGGCGCCCGTTCGGGCAAGAGCCGCCTGGCCGAAAAGCTTGCCGCACAGAGCGGGCTTGCCGTCATTTATATCGCCACCAGCCAACCTCTCGACGGTGAGATGAACGAGCGCGTCGCGCTGCACCGCCAGCGTCGGCCCGACCATTGGGGCCTGGTTGAAGAACCCATCGACCTGGCGCGCGTGCTGCGTGAAAACGCCGCCACTGATCGCTGCCTGCTGGTGGATTGCCTGACCTTATGGCTCACCAACCTGCTGATGCTTGAAGACCCGGCGCGCCTTGCATCCGAGCGTGATCACCTGCTGCAAACCCTGGCCTCGCTGCCGGGGGAAATCATTTTTGTCAGCAACGAGACCGGTCTGGGTGTCGTGCCGCTGGGCGAATTGACTCGCCGCTATGTGGATGAAGCCGGTTGGCTGCATCAAGCCCTGGCCGAGCAATGTCAGCGCGTTGTGCTGACGGTTGCCGGCCTGCCCCTGACTTTGAAAGGTACTGCGTTATGACCGATTCCTGGTGGCTCAACCCCTGCAAGACCATTGATGCCACGGCCCACGAACAGGCGCTGGCGCGTCAGCAGCAGTTGACCAAACCCGCCGGCTCCCTCGGCCAGTTGGAAGCGCTGGCGGTGCAGCTGGCAGGTTTGCAAGGCCAGGCCAAGCCCTCGGTAGAACACCTGTGGATCGCGATTTTTGCTGGCGATCACGGTGTGGTCGCTGAAGGTGTATCGGCATTTCCCCAGGCGGTCACTGGCCAGATGCTGCAAAACTTCGTCACCGGTGGTGCGGCAATCAGCGTGCTGGCGCGGCAACTGCAAGCGCAATTGGAAGTGGTCGACCTCGGCACCGTCACGCCGTCCTTGGATTTGCCCGGCGTTCGTCACCTGAATATCGGCGCGGGCACGGCCAATTTCGTCCATGGCCCGGCGATGACCCAGGCCCAAGGGCAACTGGCCCTGAACGCCGGGCGAGACAGCGCACGCCGCGCCCTGCAAAGCGGTGCGCAGTTGTTTATCGGCGGCGAGATGGGCATCGGCAACACCACCGCGGCCAGTGCCTTGGCTTGCGCATTGCTGGATTGCCAGGTCACTGACCTCACAGGCCCTGGCACCGGTTTGAACGCTGCTGGGGTCAGCCACAAGGTCGCGGTCATTGAACGGGCCTTGGCGTTGCACGCCGGCCAGCGCAGTGATGCGCTGCAAACCCTGTTCAATCTCGGCGGTTTTGAAATAGCCGCGCTGGTCGGCGCCTACCTGGCCTGCGCCCAGGAAGGCATCGTGGTGCTGGTGGATGGGTTCATCTGCAGCGTGGCCGCGCTGGTAGCGGTGCGCTTGAACCCGGCATGCCGCGAATGGCTAGTGTTCGGCCATCGCGGCGCCGAGCCGGGCCATCGCCATGTGCTGCACAGCCTCGATGCGCAGCCGTTGCTGGAACTGGGCCTGCGCCTGGGCGAAGGCAGCGGCGCCGCGTTGGCGGTGCCCTTGTTGCGCCTGGCGTGTGCGCTGCACGGGCAGATGGCGACCTTCGCCGAAGCCGCCGTGGCGGACCGCCCCGCATGACCTTGCGCCTGGACCTGCTGCGCCACGGCGAAACCGAACTGGGCGGTGGCCTGCGTGGCAGCCTGGACGATGCGCTGACCGCCAACGGCTGGCAGCAGATGCGCGACGCAGTGGTGGGGCAGGGGCCATGGGATCGGCTGATCAGCTCACCCCTGCAACGCTGCGCCCTGTTTGCCCAGGAGTTGGGGGCACAGCTCGATGTGCCGGTGAGCCTGGAGCCTGACTTGCAGGAGCTGCACTTCGGCGCCTGGGAAGGGCAGAGCGCGGCCGCGTTGATGGACACCGATGCCCAAGGGCTGGGCTTGTTCTGGGCCAATCCCTATGCCTTCACTCCGCCGGAAGGCGAGCCGGTCATCCGGTTTTCCGAGCGCGTGCTTGGCGCTGTCGCCCGGCTGCGTCAGGCCTATGCTGGCCAGCGCGTGCTGTTGATCAGTCATGGTGGTGTAATGCGCCTGCTGCTGGCCCAGGCGCGAGGGTTGCCCCGTGAGCAACTGCTGAACGTCGAAGTGGGTCACGGCGCCTTGTTCGGCCTGCTGGTTGAAGCCGATGGCGTGTTGAAGGAAGGACGCTGATGATGCTGCCGTTCTGGATCGCCCTGCAATTTCTCAGCAGTCTGCCCATTCGCTTGCCGGGCATGCCGCAGCCTCAAGAGCTCGGTCGTTCGTTGCTGTTTTATCCGCTGGTTGGGCTGCTGTTCGGTGTGTTGTTATGGGGCCTCAACCAGGTGTTGCTGGGCGCCCCATTGCTGTTGCACGCCGCGTTGCTGCTCACGGCCTGGGTGTTTCTCAGCGGTGGCTTGCACCTGGACGGCCTCGCCGACAGCGCCGATGCCTGGCTGGGTGGCTTTGGCGACCGCGAACGCACCCTCAGCATCATGAAAGACCCGCGCAGTGGCCCGATTGCGGTGGTCACCCTGGGCTTGGTGCTGCTGCTCAAGTTCAGCGCCTTGGTGGCGTTGATCGAACAACACAATGGCACCGCCTTGATCCTGGCGCCCCTGATCGGACGCGCTTCGATGCTGGCGCTGTTTCTCACCACGCGCTATGTGCGGGCGGGCGGATTGGGCCAGGCACTGTCAGACCATCTGCCGCGAATTGTCGGCCAACAGGTGCTGATCCTCAGCGGCTTGGCCTGTATCCTGATCGGCGGTTTCAACGGCGGCATCGCGGTGTTGCTGGCGGCATTGTGTTTCGTGTGGCTGCGCCAGTTGATGGTCAAGCGTCTGGGCGGCACCACGGGCGACACCGCTGGCGCACTGCTGGAGCTGCTTGAAGTCGCGGTGCTGGTCGGGCTGGCGTTGTAACGCTTTCTTGCAATTGGTTAACTCCGGGTATATACACGCTCTATGCTTGCCTCCCAATGTTTATGCACCAACCTGCGACGCGCCGCCCGTGGCGTCAGCAGGCACTACGACGGCGCTCTCGACGGCTTCGGGATCAACGTTGCCCAGTATTCTCTGTTGTGCAACCTGCAGCGTCTCGACCAGCCGAGCATTTCCAGCCTGGCGGACGCCATGGGCCTGGATCGCAGCACCCTGGGGCGCAACCTGCGTGTCCTGGAAGGTGAGGGGCTAGTGCAATTGGTGGAGGGCGACGATTTGCGCAACCGCCTGGTGGTGTTGACTGACGCCGGTCATGAAAGGCTGGCCGCTGCGTTGCCGGCGTGGGAAGCAGCGCAACAGAAACTGAATGATAAGCTTGGCGCCGAAAAGCGCGAAATGTTGTTGGCCTTGCTGGATGAACTCGCCTGAACGGCGGTTTGTTCGACTACAAGCGGGTATATACCCGCGAACGGAGAATAAGAAATGAGCTCGATGTGGCGCACCAGTGGTTGGGTCCTTTTAGGCAGTGCGCTGATCCTGGCGTTGTCCTTGGGCGTACGGCATGGCTTTGGCCTGTTTCTGGGGCCGATGAGCAGCGAATTCGGTTGGGGGCGTGAAACCTTTGCCTTTGCCATCGCCTTGCAGAACCTGATCTGGGGCTTGGCGCAGCCGTTTACCGGGGCCTTGGCCGACCGTTTCGGCGCGACCAAGGCGGTGTTTGTCGGCGGGGTGCTGTACGCCGTCGGCCTGGTGCTCATGGGTATGTCTGATTCTGCCTGGTCACTGTCATTGAGCGCAGGCTTGCTGATTGGCATTGGCCTGTCCGGCACCTCGTTCTCGGTGATTCTCGGCGTGGTTGGTCGCGCCGTTGCACCCGAAAAACGCAGTATGGCCATGGGTATTGCCAGTGCGGCGGGGTCGTTCGGCCAGTTCGCCATGGTGCCCGGCACCCTCGGTTTGATTGGCTGGCTCGGCTGGTCGGCAGCATTGCTGGCGCTGGGCTTGATGGTGGCGCTGATCCTGCCGCTGGTCGCCATGCTCAAGGACCGGCCGCTGGCGGTCACGGTGGGCCAGCAAACCCTGGGTGAGGCGCTCAAAGAGGCCTGTTCTCACTCCGGCTTCTGGTTGCTGTCCTTCGGCTTTTTTGTCTGCGGTTTCCAAGTGGTGTTCATCGGTGTGCACTTGCCGGCTTACCTGGTCGACCAGCACCTGCCGGCCACGGTGGGCACCACCGTGCTGGCGTTGATTGGCCTGTTTAATGTGTTCGGCACCTATACGGCAGGTTGGCTTGGTGGGCGCATGTCCAAGCCGCGCCTGCTCACCGGCTTGTACCTGTTAAGGGCGGTGGTGATTGTGTTGTTCCTGTGGGCGTCGGTCACTGAAGTCACAGCGTATCTGTTCGGCATGGCGATGGGCTTTTTGTGGTTGTCCACGGTGCCGCTGACCAACGGGACCGTCGCGACCCTGTTTGGTGTGCGCAACCTCTCGATGCTCGGCGGGATTGTGTTCTTGTTCCACCAGCTTGGCTCGTTCCTCGGCGGATGGCTGGGCGGGGTGGTCTATGATCGAACCGGCAGCTACGATTTGATCTGGCAGGTGGCAATTTTGCTCAGCCTGCTCGCCGCCGCGCTGAATTGGCCGGTGCGTGAGCGGCCGGTGGCACGTATACAGGCGCAGATGGAGGCGGCATGAGCATGACAGCGCGTCTTATGCTGTATGCGGTGGGGATGGTGTTGCTGTTGCTGGCCTGGTGGGGCTGGCAGCGGGGCGGCCTGGCGTTGATGCAACTGGGCATGGCGATCTGTTAAGTTGTGGGTCTGAACCGACTCAAGGACTTTTGACATGCAGATGCGCTGGCTCGCTGTACCCATCCTGATGGCTATTGGCAGCGTGGCGATGGCCGCCAGTTGCCCGCCGTTGCTGGAGGGCCAATTGCCCAAGCTGCGGGCCAAGGAATCCATCGACCTGTGCCAGCAATTCGCTGGCAAACCTTTGGTGATCGTCAATACGGCGAGTTTCTGCGGTTTCGCTCCGCAGTTCAAAGGCCTGGAAGCCTTATATCAGCGCTATAAGGGCCAAGGCCTGGAAGTGATTGGCGTGCCGTCCGATGACTTCAAGCAGGAAGCCAAGACCGGTGAGGAAACCGCCAAGGTCTGCTACGTGAACTATGGCGTGACCTTCACCATGACCGAGCCGCAGAAGGTCAAGGGGCCGGATGCGGTGCACCTGTTCAAGGTGCTTGCACAGCAGGCCGACGCGGCGCCGAAGTGGAACTTCTACAAGTATGTAGTGGATCGCCAGGGCAATGTTGTGGCCAGTTTTTCCAGCCTGACCAAGCCGGACAGTCCGGAGCTGATCAAGGCGGTGGAACAGGCATTGGCTTCCAAACCCTGACCGCCAGCCAAACAAAAGCCCCGCCTCCTTCACAGGAGAGCGGGGCTTTTTTATACGGCTGCGGGTTAGAACTTGTAGGTCATGCCCAAGCCGAAACCGTTGGCGCTGTTTTCATACTTGGCGTTGTAACTGGCCAATTGGTTGGAGCGCGAAATCTTGACGTCCTCTTCCTTCAGGTAGGAGTAGGCCAGGTCGATGGTCATGTTATCCATGACCTGGTAGCCCAGGCCCAGGCTGAAGATAGTACGGTCGCCAGTCGGGATGCGCGGCGAGCGATCCGTGTTGTTGGTCGGCGACTGGTCGAACGTCAAGCCGGTACGCAGTACCACTTGCTTGGTGAGCTGGTACGAAGTACCCACGGCGTAGGCCCAGGTGTCGTGCCAGTTCTGGTCTTCCTTGATTGTGCTGACAAGGCCTGGGGCAAGCGCGCCGCCGGTAGCGCCGCTGACGCCTTCGTTCTTGACCGTGATGTCTTTCAGGCGGCTCCAGCGCGTCCAGGTCGCACCGGCGTAGAGTTTCCATGCGTCTGTCAGGTCTTGAGTAACGGACAGGTCGTAGGACTCAGGGGTGTCGATTTTCAGCGAGGCGTCGTAGCGGTTGCTACGCAGGAACGGCGAGGTCGCGGTCGGTGCGGTGACTTCGGTGTGGCCGTCCAGCTTGTAGCTGACCTTGGAGTGGTAGGTCAGGCCGACACGGGTGGTATCGGTGGCTTGAACCAGCACGCCGATGTTGAAGCCCAGTGCGGTGTCGTCACCCTTGATCTTGATATTGGTGTCTGGCGCGCGAGGGTTCAGCGTCAGGTCCGATTCCAGGGTGCCGGCAATGCGGTTGATGGTCGGGCCGAAACCTACGGAAACGCGATCGTTGAAGGCGTAGCTGACGGTCGGTTGCAAAGTGATGACTTTCACTTCGCTCTTGCTGCCAAAGCCACGGCCCTGGAAGCCGCTTTCGTAGTCGGTCATCAGGCCGAACGGCGCATAGACGCCGAAGCCGACAGCCCACTGGTCGTTGAGTTTATTGGTGTAGAAACCGAAAGGCACGGCGGTGAAAGGCACCATATCGCCTTTGTTGCTACCAGCGGAGCGGCCGCTGACATTGCTGATATCGGTAGAGGCATCAATGGCTGCAACGCCACCAGTGATCTGTTGGCCTTCCAGACGTGCCATACCGGCAGGGTTACCGAACACAGTGCTCGCATCATCGGCAGAAGAAGAGCGACCTGCGAAACCGGTACCCATCCCGCTCACGCTCTGTTCGTTGAGCGCAAAGCCGCTGGCGAACAGTTGGGAGGATGCCATGGCAACGGCGAGGCTAAGTGTGGTCTTGAGCATTACTTTTTTCATTATTAGAACTC